>DASRTX010000307.1:0-19929 GCA_035655715.1 Myxococcales bacterium
CTGGTGGACCACGACGGCGTCCCGCTGGTCCCGGCGGACGCCGGCAATGCCCCGCCGACGGAGGAGTGTCAGGCCTCGTGCACCACGGCACCGACCGGCGCCACGCCTTACTGCGGCGGCAGCGACGGGAACCAGTGCCTCTTCGAGTGCCAGAACGGCAAGCTTCACTCCACGAACGGCTGCGCCGACGCGACGCAGGTGTCCGCCGGCAACAATCACACCTGCGCTGTTTCCGGAAGCGAAGTGCACTGCTGGGGCGCCAACGAGCGAGGCCAGCTTGGCGCGAGCGTCGGCGCGACCTCTTTCGTTCCCGTCACCGCGCCGCTCGTCGGAGGCGCCAGCGAAGTCGCCGCCGGCGGTGCGCACAGCTGCGCCATCGTCGCCGGCGAGGTCTGGTGCTGGGGCGACAACACCTCCGGCCAACTTGGCAGTGCCGGCTCGGCCGGAGGCCCGACGCCGGTCAAGGTGCAGGGCATCTCGGGCGCCATCCATCTGGCGGCCGGCGATGGCCACACCTGCGCCATGACCGCCGTTGCACTGTACTGCTGGGGCCGGAACGACCTCGGCCAGCTCGGCAACGGAACCACCGCCCCGGAATCGGGGCCGCTCCAGGTCGGTGGCGTGACGAATCCCAATTCCATCGCGGCGGGCCAGTCGCACACCTGCGCGGTCACCGGATCCGGCGCAATCTGCTGGGGCTCGAACGGCTCGGGACAGGTTGGAAACGGCACCCAGGTTCTCGCAGTTCCCACGCCGACCGCAGTCTCGCCCTCCATCAGCGGCGTTTCCTCCGTGAGTGCTGGCCCCGCGGCGAATCACATGTGCGCCTTGACCAGCTCGGGCGCGCTCGCCTGCTGGGGAGCGAACCTGGCCGGCCAGATCGACGGGTCCAATCAGGATCAGCACTCCCCAAAGGGTGTTCTCTCCGGAATACGCGCGGTCTCGGGTGGAACCGGCCACAGTTGCGCTTTGACGACGGGGCAGGTCGTGAAGTGCTGGGGCAACAATGATCAGGGACAGGTCGGCTCGCCCGCACTCGGCTCGAACAAGCCCCAGATCGACGTCGGTCTCAGCGGCGTCGGCGCAATCAGCTCCGGCAACAAGCACAACTGCGCCATCGTCGGCGGCGCGGTGCTCTGCTGGGGCTTGAACCAGAGCGGCCAGCTGGGATCTGACGCGGGCGCGAATGCCTTCAGCGCGACCCCGCTTCCCGTCTCCGGCCGCTGAACATCCGCTACATCGAGACGGTGTTGGATCGGCGCCCGCGTGCTGCCGTAGCCACGGACTCTCGAGCGGGCGGACTTCCTGGTGCTGGAAAACTACGCCGTGGAAAACATGAAGAGAAAATTTTCTTGTCCCACCAAGGTCTCCCTCCGTGTTCACCCCTATGGAGGACACACACAAATGAAGCTTTGCAGGGTGCTTTTCGCAGCCAGCCTCGCCGCCGCAGCTTGCGGTGGCACAGCCAAGAATGGATTGACCGTGAGTGGGAAGCTGAGCGCGGGCTCCGGGGCCCCTGCCGCCAGCGACGGCGGCGTGCCGCTGGCCGATGGCATCACACTGACGCGGGCGCGGATCGCGGTGCGCCAGCTGCGCGTCGAGGACAAGTCCGGAACCATCCAGGTGAAGCTGTCCGAAGGACCGCTCCTCATCGACGTCGCGGGCGACGGTTTGAAGGGATCGCTGGTGGAACTGGTCGACGCCAGCGTGCCGGCCGGAACCTACGACAAGCTCAAGCTGCAAGTGCACCGCATCGAGGCGCCCGCTGCCGCGGCCTTCGAAGATCTCATCAAGCAGAACGCATCCATCCTGCTCGAGGGCCAGATCGACGGCAAGGACTTCACCTTCGCCTCCTCGCTGGAGGCCGAAGCGGAGCACGAAGGAGCCTTCACCGTCGGCGCCGGCGCCACCAACATCACGCTCGACCTCGACGCCTCCAAGTGGTTCACCGCGGCGGACGGCTCGCGGCTCGATCCCAGCGATCCAGCGGCGCGCGTCGCCATCGAGGCGAACATCCTGGCCTCCTTCAGCGCCTTCCAGGACGACGACGAGGACGGCATCGAGGACCAGAACGACGACCATGGCCAGGACGGCGCGGATGCCGGCGATGACAACGGCAAGCACGGGCCCGGCGACGACCACGGACAGGACGGCGGAAACAGCGGGCCGGGCGGCGGCGGCGGCGACGATGGAATCGGACACACCTGAGAATTGACGAAATGCTCGTGGCCCCCCCGCCCCGAGCGAAGCGGTACGGGAGCCTTCGCGGCCCGTACCGCTTTTTTTCTTGCGGACGCGCGGCAGACACGCGGGCTTGCCTCCAGGAAGACAAGGGCGCAGCCTGTAGTCAAATGTGCCGGATGGCGGGCTACGCAGGCGCGGTGGTCCGGGCGGGAGAGATCGTCTCCGCGCCCGCGCACTCCCTGCTCGTCCAGAGCTACAAGCCGCGCGAGATGCAGTCGGGCACGGTGAACGCGGACGGCTTCGGCGCCGCGCTCTGGCTCGACGACGGAAAGCCCGAGCCTGCCCTCTACCGGACCGCCGCGCCCATCTGGGCCGACCCGAACCAGGCCTTCGTCAACCAGCGGCTTTCGGTGCGCTCGTTGGTCGCGGCGGTGCGCTCCGCCACGCCCGGAATCGGTTTCGAGCTCTCCAACGTGCAGCCCTTCGCGCGCGGCCACATCGCCTTCGCGCACAACGGGTTCATCCGCGACTTCCGCCGCGGCGCGCAGCGCGCCCTGCGCGAGCAGCTGGGCAACGAGGCGTACGAGTCGATCGAAGGCAGCAGCGATTCCGAGCACCTCTTCGCGCTGGTGCTCGATGGCACGGGCACGCTCTCGGCCCGCGTCGCCCAGGCGGTGCTGCGGCTGGAGGCGATCTGCGCCGCGCTGGATCGGACGGCGGCGGCCACGCTGCTGCTCGGCGACGGCGAGCAGCTGGTCGGCGTCCGCTGGGCGCGCGGCTGCAGGCCGCCCACCCTGTACTGGTCGCCGTTCGCGCGAGGCGTGTGCATGGCATCGGAGCCGCTCGACGGGGAACGCTGGAAGGAGATCCCCCCGGAGCTCGTCGCCGTGGCGGTGCCGGGCGAGGATCTGCGGCTGGAGGCACTGCGGTGAGGTCGCGCACGGGCCCGGCCGTCCGCGACCCGCTGGTCGCGGAGCTCGGAGAAGCGCGGCGATCGCTGCTGCAGGCGGCGGACAGCCTGGCCCCGGCTCTCTGGGCCACGCAGCCGAGCCCGGCGTACAGCCCGGTGGGATGGCACCTTGGGCACGTGGCCGCGTTGCAGGCGCGCTGGTTGCTTCCCGGAGAGCCGCTCAAGTACGGCCCGCGCTTCGATCCCGGAGCCACCGTCAAGGGCGTTCGCGGCCGCCTGCCCGAACCAGCCGAGCTGCGCGCCTACCTCGACGACGTGCTCGGGCGCGTCTGCGACGGCCTCTCGCGCGGCCGCTTGCCTGGACTCCTCGGGTTGCCGGAGACTTTCCTGGTGCACCACCTGGCGCAGCACGAGCAGCAGCATGTCGAACACGTCCGGGTCGCGGCGGCGCTCTGCGAGAAGCGGCTGCACCGCATGCCGCCTGCCTTGCGCGTGCGGTCCACGGCGCGGCTGGAGTTCGCCGGCGGAGAGCTGGAGGTGGGCTGCGCCGACCTCGCGCGCGCCTACGACAACGAGCGGCCGGTGCATCGGGTGACGCTGCGGCCGTTCTGGCTGGACGCCGCCCCGGTCACGGCCGCCGAGTTCGGGGAGTTCGTCAAGCAGGGCGGGTACCGCGAACGGCGGTTCTGGTCGGAAGATGGTTGGGACTGGAAGGTCCACAGCGACGCGCACGGCCCCATCCGCTTCCGCGATCAAAACCCCGACGCGCCGGTGACCTGCGTCTCCTGGTACGAAGCCGACACGTACGCCCGCTGGCGCGGGGCGCGCCTGCCCGCCGAGCACGAGCTGGAGGTCGCGGCCGTCCCGCACTCCGGCGTCTGGGAGTGGACCTCCAGCTGGTTCGCGCCGTATCCAGGGTTCCGGGCATATCCCTACGAGGGATACTCGGTGCCCTGGTTTCATACCCACCGCGTGCTCCGCGGTGGATCGTGGGCCACCTCTGCGGGCCTTTTGCGTCCGAGCCTGCGCAACTGGTACGAGCCGGGTTTCCGCGAGATCCCCAGTGGGTTTCGCTGTGCGGGAGAGCTCTGATGGATCGACCCTCGCCGGCGCGGAAGACGCGGCGCGCAGTCCTGCCGCGGGCGGCATCGCCGCGGACGGCCACGCTGGTCAGCCTGGACGCGGAGACCGCCGGGCTGGACGAGCTGCGCCGCGCGCTGCAGCGGACGCCGCGGGAGCTTCCCTGCAAGTACTTCTACGACGACGCGGGCTCCGCGCTGTTCGAGCAGATCACCCGGCTCGACGAGTACTATCCGACCCGCACCGAGCGGGCGTTGCTGGAGGCGCGCGCCTCCGCCATCCTGGAATCGGTGGGCGGCGCCGCCCTCACCGACGTGGTGGAGCTGGGGAGCGGCGCCGCCTCCAAGACGGTCTGCCTGCTCGACGCGGCGCTGGCGGCGGGCGCAAGGCCCCGGTACGTGGCGGTGGACATCAGCGCGCACGCGCTGCGCCGCACGCGGGAGATCCTCTCCGCCGCGCGCCCCGAGGTCGCCTTCGAAGAGGTGTTGGCCGACTACACGCATGAGTTGCCGCTGCCTGCCAGGCCCGCAGGAGGCCGCAGGCTGGTGACGTTCATCGGCGGCACCATCGGCAACGACGAGGATCCAGACGCAATCCGCCTGCTCGCCCGGGTGCGCGAACACCTGGACGAAGGCGACGTGCTGCTGCTGGGCGCCAACCTCGTCACCGACCCGGCGGTGATCCATCTCGCCTATAACGATCCGCAGGGAGTCACCGCGGCCTTCAACCGGAATCTGATGGTCAACGTGAACTCGGTCGCGCGGAGCCGGTTCGATCCGCAGGCCTTCGATCACCATGCGCCCTACCTGGTGGAGCGCCGGCGCGTCGAGATGTGGCTGGTGGCGCGACAGGCGATGGAGATCGACCTGGGCCGGCTGGGGATGACGCTGCGGCTGCAGCAGGGCGAAGGAATCCGCACGGAGATCTCGCGGCGGTTCCGGCGGGAAGAGATCCTCCGGCTCATCGACGCGGCTGGATTCACGCCGGAGAGGTGGATGGAGTCCCCCGACGGCCGGTTCGGGCTGGCGCTGGGAGTCGCCCGGGCATCGTTGAGAGGGTTGTAGCGGGACCCTGCTACGCCCTGCAGTCGAGCAGGATCTTGCCCATCTGCGCCGACTCCTCCAGCAGGCGGTTCGCTTCCACCGCCTGCGAGAGTGGGAAGGTCCTGTCGATCACTGGCTTGATCCTGTGGTCCGCCACCAGCTTCACCATGGCCCGGAACTCGTCGTCGGTGCCCATGGTCGTGCCGCGGATGTCGAGCTGCTTGAAGAAGATCTTCGCCATGTCCAGCTTGCTGGGCGACATGCGGGTGGCGCCGTAGAGGACGATGCGGGCCGCGGCGGCGGCGGCGCCGATCAGGCTGTTGAGCCCATCGCCGCCCGCGCTGTCGACGATCAGCGACGGAGGCCGGCCCGCCTGCGCCACCAGATCCTTCTCCCAGCCCTTGGCCTTGTAGTTGGCGGCGGCGATGGCGCCCAGCTCCCGCGCCCGGGCCAGCTTCTCCTCGCTGCCCGAGGTCACCGAGACCTGCGCGCCCATCGCCTGCGCGAACAGCATCGCCAGTGTGGCCACGCCTCCGCCGATCCCCGTCACCAGCACGTGCTCGCCCTTGCGCAGGCCGCCGCGGAACACCAGCGCGCGGTACGCCGTCAGCCCCGCCACCGGCAGCGCCGCCGCATCCTCGAAGCTGATCGAGTCGGGAAGCTCCACCACCATCGACGCCGGCACGGCGATCTTCTCCGCCATCGTGCCCTGGCGGGGCATCCCCAGGATGAGGAAGTCCTTGCCCTGCGCGGCCGGATCGGGCCCCCACTTCTCGCAGGGAATGATGACGGCGCGCTTGCCCCGCAGCCGGGTGTCGACCCCCTCGCCCAGCGACTCCACCACGCCGGCGCCGTCCGAGCCCAGCACGGCGGGCAGCTGGATCCTCGCGTAGAGTCCCTGGCGAATCCAGACGTCGCGGTGGTTCAGACCGCAGGCGTGCAGCCGCACCACCACCTCGCCGGGTCCGGCGACCGGATCGGGCAGCTCGACCAGCTTCATCTCTTCCGGCGGCCCCTGCCTCTCGCATCGGACAGCGCGCATCACTTCGCTCCCGGGGTGAAGACGAACCGCAGGGCCGCTTCCAGTCCCGCCAGGCCCGGATCGTCGCCGTCGAACGCCGTGTAGGTCCGGACCACCAGGCCCAGGCCCCAGGCGCGCGAGAATGCCCAGTCCGCGCCCAGCCCGGTGCGGGTGGCCAGCGAGTAGCCCACGCTCTTGCGGTTGCCCAGATCCACCATGGCGAGCTCCAGATACGGGGAGATGGGCGTCGCGTCCAGCGTGGCTTGCAGGCCTGCGGCCACCGAGGCGATGCCGCCGCCCGGTGCGGCCCGGGTGGCTGCGTCGGCGACGATCCAGAGTTGATCGGTGATCCGGTATCCCACGCCCACGCCGCCGCCGCCGCGGGTCGGCAGACGGGTGCTGGGTTGGCTCGCCAGCGCCTCCAGCCGGAGCTGCAGCCGCGGGGTGCCGGAAGCCAGGGGCGCCGCCGCCGCCGGCAGGGAGAAAAGGAGCGCGGCAAGCAGGCGCACGCCCCGCACCTTACACGGCGATTGACTTCGAGGGGGAGTTCCGCGAGAAAAGCCGTCCTGCAGGAGACGCCCACGTGGCCGACAAGATCGATCGCAAGCAGCTGAAGAAGCCCGACGAGTTCCAGGTGGTCGCGGGAAGGGCCATGGGGTGGGTGGCTACGCACCAGACCACCGTGGTGGGCGCCATCGTCGCCGCCGCCCTGGTCGCGCTCGCCGTCTGGGGTTTTGCCGCTTTCCGCTCCTCGCGCGAGTCCAAGGGCGGCACCAGCCTGGCGCAGGCGCTCGAGCTGGAGTCGCGGCCCATCGCCAGCGAGGGACAGCCTGGCCAGGAGACCTTCCCCACCAAGGAGGAGCGCGACAAGGCCGTCAGCTCCGCCCTGGAGAAGGTGCGCAGCGAGCACGGCGGCACCACCGCCGCGCAGACCGCGCTTGCGGAGCTGGGCTTCCACAAGCTCAAGCAAGGCGACGCCGCGGGCGCGCAGAAGGACCTCCAGGACTTCCTCGGCAGTGCCGGCAAGGGCCATCCGCTGCGGCCCTTTGCGCAGGAATCGCTGGGATACGCCCTCGAGGCGCAGGGCAAGCTGGACGAGGCGAAGTCGGCTTTCGAGGGACTGCGGTCGATGGACCAGCCCGGACGGGCCGATTACCAGGCCGCCCGGCTGGCCTTGATCCAGGGCAAGCCGGACGCGAAGCAGCAGCTCGAGCGGGTCGCCAAGGAGTACTCCAAAGAGATGGACGTCGCGCGCGCGGCCAACGAGAGGCTGGAGCTGGCCTCGCTTCCACCCGTCACCGCGGCGCCGCCGACTCCGGCCGAGCCGGCCCCGGAAGCGACCAAGCCGCAGGGAAAGAAGAAGAAGAAGTGATCCTGCTCGCGCTGCTCGCCTTTTCCTTCACGCCGGGCTCCCACGGCCCGCGCCAACCCGAGCGCCAGACGCTGCTCGACCGGCCTTTTTTCGTCGGCGACATGATGCGGCTGGTGCCACAGGAGAAACTGCCGTTCTCGCCCACGGAGACGGCCACGCCGGTGATCGACGAGGCGCAGACCAGGCTCTACACCGGCACGCGGGACGGCAAGGTCCGCTGCCGGTTCCGTGGCAGGACGTCCTGGGTGTTCATGGCGAACGGCGGCATCCTGGCAGCGCCAGCCATCGACGGCGAGACGCTCTTCGTCCCCGGCGGCGACGGCAAGCTGTACGCCCTCAACCGCTTCACCGGCGCCCTGCGCTGGCAGCTGGACGTCCACGAGGAGCTCACCACCACGCCGGCCGTCTCGGAAGGCCGGGTCTTCGTGATGACCAGCGAGCAGTCGGTCACGGCCGTGGACGGGAAGACGGGCAAGAGCCTGTGGAAATTCCACCGCGACGCGCCGGGAGGGTTCACCATTCGCGGCGACGCCTCGCCACGGGTGGCACACGGGTCTGTCTACGTGGCCTTTGCCGACGGCACGGTGGCGGCGCTGGCGCCGGACAACGGCTCGGCGAAGTGGACGCGGCAGATCAGCGGTGCCGGCGAATACCTGGACGTGGACTGGGTGGACGCGCCGGAGATCGACAAGCGCGTCTACGCGGCCAGCGCCAAGGTCGGAGTGGTGGCGTTGGACGCCGCCACCGGCGAGACCGCCTGGACCTACGCGCTGGCGGGCGCCAACCACGTGCTGGTCGAGGGCGCCCGCGTGCTGGGCGGCGGCCGCGGCATGCTGGTGGCCCTGGACCGGGCGACCGGCAAGGAGCTGTGGAAGCTGGAGCTGCCCAAGGGTCGCTATCCCACCCAGCCGGTGGCGATGAACGGCATCGTGCTGGTGGCGGAGGACCGCGGCCCGCTGATGGGGGTGGATCTCGAGACCGGCGAGGCGCGGGGCGCCTTCGATCCCGGGAGCGGCTTCTCCCAGCCCGTCTTCGCGCTGCCCGGCGTCGCCTACGTCATCTCCAACGGCGGCTCGCTCTTCTCGCTGGGGCTGCTCCCGTGACCGCGCTCCGCCGCGTTCTGGTGGTCGCGGCGGTGATCGAGCGGAACGGGAAGGTGCTGGTGTCGCTGCGGCGCCCCAAGGGTGAGCGGGCGTCGCTTTGGGAGTTCCCCGGCGGGAAGGTGGAGCCCAACGAGGGCGAGCGCGCCGCGCTGGCCCGCGAGCTGCGCGAAGAGCTGGGCGTGCGCGCGGCCATCGGCGAGGAGTACGCGCGCGTCGAGCACATCTACCCGGATCTCCAGGTAGAGCTGGCGCTGTATCGCTGCGAGCTGCACACGGGCGAGGAGCCCAGGCCGCTGGCCTGCGAGCAGGTGCGCTGGGTGTCCCGCCGCGATCTGCCGGGCTTGCCCTTCTGCGAGGCAGACGTGCCCATCCTCACGCGCCTGGCGGAAGAAGAGCTCCGGTGATCACCGCGTCGTTCCGGCACATCGCCGGCATCGGTCGGCTGCGCGAGCGGCAGCTCTGGCTTTCGGGCATCCGCTGCTGGAAGGACGTTCCCGCCGCCGGCGAAGTGCTCTCGCCGCGTCTCGACGGCAAGCTGCGCGCCGGGGCCTCCGAGTCGGCAGCCATGCTCGACCGCGGCGAGCTGGCGTTCTTCGCCCGCGCGCTGCCGCAGACGGAGCACTGGCGGCTTTTGCCACAAGTCATCGGCGGCGCCGCCTTCCTCGACATCGAGGCCGCCGGCGACAAGGTCACCGTCATCGGCATCCTCGATTCCCTGGGGATCGTCAGCTACTCCCGCGACCTCGACGCGTTCCGGGAGCGCGCCCGCGGCTGGACGGCCCTGGTCACCTTCAATGGCACGGCCTTCGACCTGCCCATCCTCCGGCGGGTTTTCCCGGACTGGGACCCGCCCGCCGTGCACGTCGATCTCCGCCACGTCTACCAGCGGCTGCGCGAGAAGGGGGGCCTCAAGGAGCTGGAGCCGCGCGCAGGGTTGTTCCGTCCGCCGCACCTCGCCCGCCTCTCCGGGGCGGACGCCGTGGCCCTCTGGCATGCGCAGTGCGCCGGTGACCCGACCGCGCGCCGGCGACTGTTGGAGTACAACCTGTATGACGTCTTCCACCTCAAGCCGCTGGCGGAGCTGGGCTACAACCGGCTCCTGCGCCGCACCGGGATGCCGGCGGAAGACCTGCCGGTGAGCGATCGCGGCGCCATGTTGTACGACGTCAGCAAGGCGGTCGAGGCGGCGTGCAGTTGAGCAGGCGCCGGGAGGCATTTCTCCTCGCGGCCTGCGTTGCCTCGTATCTCGGGCTCGCGGGCATGCGCGCCTGGCAGCACACCTATCCGCATTACGACGACGTGGGCTTTCTCGACCTGGCCAACCAGGCGCGGGAAGTGGGCGGGCCGCTGGGGCTGACCAAGGCCCTCTTCTCCGGAAGCTGGACGGAGGACAACCGCAACCCGCTCTACGTGGGCGTCCTCTCGCTGGTGGCCGGGCGGGACCACCGCTTCCACACGCGGGCGCGCATGCTCACCATCCTGCTCGGCCTTCTGGCCCTGCTGGCCTGGTGGCGGGTGGCGCGCAAGCGCGGCGGCCCCGCGGCCGGGCTGGTGGTGGCGGCGTTCCTCGCGGCCAGCGAGTGCTTCATCGACTACGCCGGGCGCGAATCGGCGGAGCCGCTGCTGCTGCTCTTCTGGGCGCTCGCCGTCGGGGCCATCTTCGACGGCTTCGAGAACCCGCGGCGCTGGCTCCTGGCAGGCGTCTGGGCGGGGCTGGCCCAGCTGGACAAGGGGAACGGCATCTTCCTCGTCTTCTGCCTCGCCGTGGCGCTCCTGGTGGAGCGCGGTCCCAAGGCGCTGCGCGATCTCCGGGCGTGGGGGGCGGGAGCCTCTTTTCTCGTCGCGGCCTCCCCGCTCCTCTGGCGAAACCTCCGCGTCTACGGATCGCCGCTGCACCACTGGAACAACCGGCTGCTCTGGATCGATCGGCTGCCCGACTATGCGGAGACGTACGCGCCCGGCGCGCTGGAGAGGCTGCCGCACGGCTTTCGCGACTGGTTCGCGCACACCACCTGGCACGAGATCTGGTTCGGCAGGGTGGTGATGGGCATCGCCGAGACCGCGCTGCACCTCGGCGACTCGCTCAGCTTCGTGGCCCCGAGCCCGCTCGGACCGGTCCACATCCCCGGCGTGGTGCTGGGCTTCGTGCTCTTCGTTGTCGCGCTGCGGCTTTTGTGGAAGCGGCCGCCGTCGTTCGAGCGCACCTGGCTGGTGGTGCAAGCCGCCCTCTTCGTCGCCTTCTTCGTGGTCTTCAGCGCGGTGGGGGGCTCCTCGCGCTACGTCTTTCCCATGACGCTCTGCCTCTTCGCTTTCGTCCTCGCGCCCGAGCTTGCGGTCAGGCCGCGGTGGCTACGGCGTTGGGCAGCCGTGGGCGCGATCTACGTGCCGCTGACGCTGTGGTTGGGTCCGCCGATGAACGGCGTCCGCCCGGAGTATGACCAGGCCGGGCGCTGGCTGGAGCAGAACCTCCAGCCGGGCGAGAACTACGCGGTGGACAGCCGCAGCCATTTCGAGCCGGAGTGGTTCCTGCCGGCGTCGAACCAGATGGAGATCGTCTCCAGCACCTGGCAGCGGCAGCCGCTGCAGGCGGCCGGGCTGATCTCGTGGATGCGCGAGAGACGCGTGCGCTACGTCCTGGTGGACTACTCCTCCCGCAAGGACGGAGAGCCGCGCTGGCTGTTCTTCGACCACCTTGGTGCGCGCTTGCCGGACGGTCTGCGCGAGGCGTGGTCTAGCCCGGGGAAGATGCAGATCCTCGAGGTCTTGCCAGCAGCAGCAGCGCGGGAAGCAGGACCAGCGCGGTGACGATGGTGGTGACCTCGCCGACCATCGCGTACCAGCCGAAGCTGCGCAGGGCGCGGTTGAGCGAGTAGAGCAGGGTCCCGTAGCCGATGATCGAGGTCCAGGAACAGAGCGCCACCGCAGGGCCTACCTCGGCCATCGATCCGATCACGTCGCCGCCTCGCTCCTTCACCCGCGCCGCCACGTTGGCCCCGTAGTCCACCGCCACGCCGAAGGTGATGGGGAAGACGATGAAGTTGAAGAAGTTGATCTTCAGGCCCAGCGCTGCCGCGCCGCCGCACATCAGGATCACCCCGACGGTGAGCGAGCCCACCACCTCCAGGCTGGTGCGGACGTTGCGGAAGAGGATGAAGACGAGAAGCAGCACGCCGGCGAAGGAGAGGAAGGTGGTGCGCGGGCCTTCCACCTCGATGTCCTTGAGCAGGTCGGCGAAGATCACCTTGTCGCCGGTGGCGTCGTGGAGTTGGCCGTTGATCGGCACGTTGCGCACCGCCTTGACGAAGTTCTGGAGGTTCTCGGCGATCTCCAACTCGGCGCTGCCCTTGGCCGTGACGGCGGCGATGCGACCCAGCGTTCCGTCGCGCTCGCGAAGACGGTCGAGCAGGGTGGGCGGGGCATCTTCCGGGCCGATGGGCCTCTGCGCCGCCAGCTGATCGCGCACCGTGCGGAGCCGTTCGCGCTGCGCGGGGTCGGAGAGGCGGCGGAGGAGCGAATCCGGCAGCTCGGCGACGATCTCGCGGATGACCGCCAGCTTTTGCGGCTGCTGCGCGGGGAGCACCGAGGAGATGGTGTCGCAGCCGTCGATCAGCTTGTCGTTGGGCGGCTGCTTCATTCGCTCGCGGATCACGGCGCAGAAAGCGTCGGCCTCCTCGCGGGAGTCGAGCAGCGCATAGGCGCCGGCCAGCGACTTTCCCAGCGCGTCGTTGGCCCGCTGGTTGTCGGCCTTGAGCGTGTCCTGGCCCTTCAGCTCGTTGGAGAGGTTGTCGAGGTTGTGCTCCATGGCGCCGCGCCGGAGCTGCAGCCCGAAGGAGATGGCGGCGAGCACGGTGAGGAGCGCGAACGTCCAGACGATGGCGCGCGGCCGGGCGAAGAGGCGCGAGAGCGGCGGGACGTAGCGCTCGCCGCTGGAGGCGGGCTTCTGCCTGGGCGCGCCGCGCAGCTTCTCGAAGATGGCCAGGAGCGCGGGCACCAGCGTGAACGTGAACACCCAGCAGAGCAGCATGCCGATGCCGCCGATGAAGCCGAAGTGCCGGAAGCCGCGGTTGGCGGCGATGATCAGGACTCCAAACGAAACGCTGGTGGCGGCGGAAGCGAGCAGGGTGGCCTTGGCGGTGGTGACTGCGCCGTCCACGCAGGAGTCGGAGAGCGAGTCGCCGCGCTGGCGCAGCTGCTTCACCCGCGCCAGGTAGATGAGGCCGTAGTTGATGCCGTTGCCCACCACGATGGCGCCGAGGAAGGCGGTCTGCGTGTTGAGGTAGCCGATCACCAGCCAGGTGAGGCCGAAGGTCACCGCCACGGCAACCAGGACGGCGAGGCCCAACGACGCCGTGCTGCGCAGGTCGCGAAAGAAGAGGAGGATCGACCCGAGCACCAGCGTCACCACCAGCACCGCGGTGCCCGCCACGTCGCCGATGATGGCCTCGTACTCGGCGATGAAGGTGGGGAAGGTGCCGCCCCAACCGATGCGCAGGTGCTTGTCCTTGAGCTCCTGGGAGTGCTTGTCCGCCACCGCGTGGAGCCGGGCCATCAGCGCCTCGGACTCTCTCACGCCCAGCGACGTCCCGGCGGGGCGCAGCACCAGCGTCAGCGAGCTCCTGTCGGGATGCACGAGGTAGCCGTCCACGTAGCGATCGAATCGCTGCGCCACCAGCTCGCGCGGGAGCGGTTGCTTGGGGTCCATCCAGGACGGCGTCTCCGCCGGCTTCTGCGCAGCGGGCGCCTCGTCGTCCTCGAAGAGGTCCCCGCCAAGCGGGTTGGCGGCGAGCTTGCGCTTGCGCACCTCTTGCCGGACCGTGTCCCGCGCCTTGGTGAGATCGTCGAGCCCCACGAAGAGCGGCCAGTGCTCCTCGTAGTACGCCTTCACCGGGAGGACGTTGCTCTCGACCGAGCGGATTTCTTGTGGCCCCAGGGCGAGGAAGTCGCGGGTGAGCACCGGCGCCATCGACTCGGCGTTCTTCAGGCCGGAAGCGCCGTCGAGGGACTGGATCACCACCAGCACGGTGCCGTCGCCGCCCACGCGCTGGATCAGCTTCTGCACCTCGCGGACCGAAGGCAGGTCGGAGGGGAGCAGCTCCTTGAGGTCCGATCGGATCTCGAGATGGGATGCCGCCCAGACCGAGACGCCTGCGAGGATCGCCGAGACGAGCAGGAAGAGGCCGGGCCGCGCGACGGCGGCTTCGGTCATCCGGGCGATGAAGCCGCGGCGGGGCGAGGGAGGCGCGTTCACCTGCCGCGTCTACTACGCGGCGCGATCGGGCGCAACGGGAGGAACGCTGGCCGCGCGGAAATCGCGCTCGTAGATCCGCATCATCGCCAGGAAGAAGGCCACGATCAGCGGCCCGAGCAGGATTCCCAGGAGCCCGAACATGGCCAGTCCGCCCAGCAGGGAGAGGAAGATGAGCCCGGTGTGCATCTGCACCTGGCCGCGCAAGAGCAGAGGTTTGCCCACCTGCTCCGCGCCCACCACCACCACGAGGCAGTAGAGGGCCAAGAGCACCGCGGCCACGAGGCGGCCGCCGAGCCAGATGGAGATGGCCGCCGGCGCCCACACCAGCGAGGTGCCGACGCCCGGCACGAAGGACACCATGGCGGTGAGCAGCCCGAAGAACGCGGCGTGGGGGACGCCGGCGAAGAGGTAGCCGGTGCCAGCCGCGACGCCCTGGAAGACTGCGGTGGCGATGATGCCCAGCACGGTGGCGCGGGTGACCCGGCGCATTTCGGCGGTCAACTCCTGCGTCTGGCGCGCATCCAAAGGCGAGACGCGGCGCACCCACTCCGCGACGCGGGCGCCGTCCACCAACAGGAAGTGGAGCGCGATCAGCATGATCACCGTGGCCAGCAACGCGCGGCTGCCGCTGGCGAGGATCTCGGGCATGGCTTCCTGCACGATGCCCACCAGCCTCGCCGCGGCGTCGAAGACCTGCTCGCGGTTGAGGTGCAGCATTTCGAGGAGGCGCGCGAGCGTGGTGGGCAGGACGGCGCCGCGAAGCTCGGCCACCGAGGTGACGCCCAGCGTCTCTCGCAGGTAGGCCAGGCCGGTGGCCGCCTCCCGGGTGACGAAGCCCACCAGCGCCGCGAACGGCGCGACGATCAGGACCAGCACGGCCAGCGTCACAAGCGCGCTGGCGACGGTGCGGCGGCCGCGCAACGCCTTGGTCAGGCGCTCCGTCGGATCGTGCAGCACCGCGGCGATCACTCCCGCGAGGAAGAGCGGGGTGCGGAACGGCCAGGCGACGTAGAGGAGCAGCCCGGTCGCGAGCAGCAAAAAGGCGATGAACGGGCGCGACGGCCGGGCCACGCAGGCAGTGTACCAAGGAAACCCCGCGCCTCGTGCGCCGGAATACTGCCAAACGCCAATGCCCGTACGGCTCGGACGCGAGCGACGCAGGAGACGCGCAGGCCGTTCGTGGAAGCGGGCGGGGCTGGAGGCCGGCGGCGGCCTCGGGAAGGTTGCTTGGCGAATCCGACTTCGGCGACCAGCCTTGGCTGCCCGGCGTTTGGGGCAGCGCGACCACGACTTCGCCGTCGGCCAGAACTTTTGAGTTTCCAGGACGAAATGTGCTAGACGTCTCCATCCGCGAAAAACGCGGGAAGCGCCCGCACGCTGCGGGCGCGCTAGCGAAAGAGCAAATGGCGACTGGCACAGTGAAGTGGTTCAATGATGCGAAGGGCTTCGGGTTCATCACGCAGGACAACGGTGGCGAGGACGTCTTCTGCCACCACACGGCGATCGCCGCCGAAGGGTTCCGCACTCTGGCCGAAGGCCAGAAGGTGAGCTTCGACGTGACGAAGGGCCCGAAGGGCCTGCAGGCGCAGAACGTCAAGCCTGTCTGACCGGCAG
The DNA here is from genome assembly GCA_035655715.1 of Myxococcales bacterium. Taxonomy (GTDB): domain Bacteria; phylum Myxococcota; class Myxococcia; order Myxococcales; family 40CM-4-68-19; genus 40CM-4-68-19. The sequence continues at coordinate 15,576 of DASRTX010000307.1, forward strand.
TTCTGCCCTTGGATTTACGAAGGCCCGGGAACCAGGTTCCCGGGCCTTCTTCTTTTGGCGCGACGGATCTCCCGGCGGCCGTTGGTCGCGTGGATCGTCTGTGTACCGGGTGTACACTCGGTACACGCCATGAGAGGCATGGCCGCCGCCGCGCTGGTCGTCCTCGCCGGATGCTCTTTTCCCGGCGCGCAGGTGCGCAATCGCGCCGCCGCCGACTTCGCCTGCCCGGAAGACGAGATCGTCGTTGACTCGTTGCGCGCCGGCTACCTCGCGCGAGGATGCAGGAAAGAAGCCCGGTACCTCGTCCAGGAGGGCCGGTCGGTCCGGACCTCCGATGTCACCGCCGCCACGGTGGACGAGCGACCGGACCTTCCAATCGATCGCATTCCGAATACCAACTCCATCGGCCTCTGACCCCTCACGCCGAGGTGAGCGCCGCCACCAGGCCGGCGTACGCGGCGTCGGCATAGGCGCGCATCTCGCCGTCGGTGCGGTCCTGGATGGGATGCGGCACGAAGACGCTCGCGGGCGAAAAGCCCAGCGCGCGCGCCTGCGCGGATGCGGCTTCGCGAAACTCGTTCGAGGCTACGAACACCGCGGGGAGCCCGCGCGCCTCGGCGTCGCTGATGTCGTGCACACTGCACGACGTGCAGCTCCCTCAATCGGCCAGGGCCTCGATCAGCACCTCGCAGGAGGAGGCGATCTGCTGGCGCACGTCGATGGGCGCGGGCTTGCTGAAGGTGGGCTTGGCGAAGCGGCGGACCTTGCATCCGTCGGCGGCGAGGCGCTCCTCGATCCGATCGAGAAAGACGTCGCCGCGCGGCTTGGAGATGTCCAGGAGCGCGACGGATTTGCCGCGCAGCGAGGCAGGCCGCGGAACGCGCGCGCGCTCGGGGATGGTCCGCTCGCTCGTGGGGTCGAGGACGATGGTCATCGCTTGATCTCCCTGGTGACGGGCTGGCTGCCGACGTCTCCGTTGATCCAGCCGCCGATGATCTCCGAGAAGAGCCCGGCGCTACCGCCGGCATGGACGAGAAGCAGGCCCCCCTGCCGGAACTTCGGCACGGTCGCGTCGCGCAGGTGCTCGGGCAGCCCCTCGGAGATGCCGGACGCGCCGCGCACCATCTCCGCGCCGGGGAGCTGCAGCCGCTGGTGCAGCTCGTCGACGACGCGCGCCTTGCTCCAACCCGCCTCGTGGAAGACGCGGGCGTGCTCCGGGCCCACCACCAGCATGGCGTCGAAACCGAGGGCCAGCTTGGGGTGGTGGAGCGCGCGCAGGTTGACGGCGAACGAGGCGACCAGCGACTCGGGCGCGCGGCTCTGCTGATCGACGATGCAGCGGGTGCCCTCGCCAGCGAAGAGCGTGACCGCGCTCGCGCCAGGCGGAAGACCGCGCTCGACCGAGAGCGGCTCCCAGGGCGAACCTTCCTCGTCCTCGGCGAAACAAAACGAAAGCTTGCCGGGGCTGCCGTGCGTGGCGCGATCCACCTCGCCGGGCTTGCCGCCTCCCACGTTGCGGATGACGAGCTGCAAGGCGCGGCCGATGGTGAGGCCGGCGCGGTTGCCCTGCCCGAGCACGTTCACTCCCGAGTTCATGCCGATGGCGCGGCGGATGGGGCCGTTCACGACGACGACCGGACCCACCGGCATGGTGGTGGCGAGCACTCCGTGCATGTTGAACTCGTCGGTGCACGCCGCCTCGAGAGCAGCCAGCACCACCGGCAGGTACTCCGGCCTGCAGCCCGCCATCACCGCGTTGATGGCCACCTTCTCGACGGTGACCTCGACCAGATCGGGCGGCACCACCGCCACCACGTCGTCGGGTTTGCGCGAAGTGCCGGCCAGCATCCGCAACACGCGCGCCTCGATGGGCGGGACCAGCGGCAGGCCGTCGCTCCAGCCGCGGTCGAAGAGCGCCTCGATCTCGTCCTCGAGCGAGGCCAGCTCGACGCGGCGGCTGCGGAGCTTGCCACCGAGGAAGCGCACCGCCAGCGCGTCCGCGCGGGCAGGGTCCAACGAGAGCGAGCCGCAGCCGGGCCGGTGGGCCGGCAGCGACGGACCCAGGCCGCGGACGCCGGTCAGCTTCTCCCAGTCGGCGCGGCTCCAGCCCACCGTGCGCGCCTCTTCCTTGCCGCCCGACACGCGCAGGAGCGTCGGAACCGTCTCGATGGAGCACCGCCAGCTCACCTCCAGCGAGGCGTCGTCGATGGGGTCAAGCCCGGCGGGAAACGACCGGTCGTCTTGCGTGTAGACGGTGACCGGCGCGCCGGCGGCCCGAAGCTGAGCCAGCACCGGCGCGACCAGCACGCAGGTGGGGCAGTCGCGCTTGACGATGGCGACGAATCCCTCGGGCAACGGCGCGCTCAATGCCACCTCCTGAAGCCAGATCCGCCGCAGCCTCCGCCGTCACGCCGGCGAAAGCAAGCCGAGCGGTCGGACCATCGGCGGGCGTGCGGCCGTGCTCCAGATCGGCGGACCTCCAGAATGCCCGAGAAGGGCTCGCCGCAAGAGACATGAATATACAGGCGCTCGTCAGGCAGGTTAATCGACGAGCGAGAATTAAATCACAAACATAACTTGCTCATATGGGCGGAATAGGGGTAGGGTCCGCGGCGTTCTGAACCCACCACGCAATTGTTCACCCCGCTTTTCACCCACGAACACGAAACGAGAACAACACAGATGATCAAGACGTCGGCAACGGTGGCATTGGCGCTTGCGGTCGCGCTCGTCGGTCTTTCGGCATCCGCGACGAAGTCGACCAAACCGGTCACCCACAACAAGGTGCACACCTCGTCGGCGCACGATCCGAACGTGATGTCCATCGAGACGGCGGGCGCCGACTTCGGCCTGTTTTCCTGCCAGGTAGGCCGGAGCACCGGACAGTGCTTCGACCCGTTCCAGATGCGCACCGCCTACGGTGCGGACAAGCTCATTGCGCAGGGCTTTGACGGCAAGGGCAAGACCATCGTCATCGTCGACGCCTTCCAGAACCCGAACCTCCTCAACCAGGTCGCCTTCTTCAACAACTTCTACGGGCTGCCGCAGTTCAATACCGGCTCGGGCCCGACCTTGACGGTCGTCGCGCCTGACGGGCTGACGCCGTTCGACGCGCACGATTCGAACATGGTCGGGTGGGCGGAGGAGATCTCGCTCGACGTCGAATGGGCGCACGCCATCGCGCCCGGCGCGAACATCGTCCTCGAGTCGGGCGCCGACAACTCGGACGTCGCCCTCATCGATGCCATCAACGACGCCATCGACAACCACCGCGGCGACGTGATCTCGATGAGCTTCGGCGAAGCGGACGTCTGCCTGGGGCCCGACCTCACCGCCGCCTGGCACAAGGCCTTCGCCAACGCGACGGCGAAGGGGATCACGCTCTTCGCCTCGGCCGGCGATCAGGGCGCATCGCAGCCGTCCTGCGATGGCAACACCTGGATCAAGTCGACTTCGTCGCCCGCGTCGGATCCGCTCGTGACCTCCGTCGGCGGGACCGAGCTGCACGCGGCCGACTACTGCCTGCCCTCGCTCGGCTGCAATCCGGCCACGCATCCCGCTGCCGGCACGTACCAGGGCGAGATCGGCTGGAACGAAGGCCCGCAGTTCGGTGACTTCCAGAACTTCTTCGGGAACACCGAGGCCGGCGGCGGCGGCTTCAGCGCGGTCTGGGATGCGCCGTCGTATCAGCAGGGCACCCTCCACGGCGCGAAGGCGCGCGGCGTCGCCGACGTGTCGTACAACGCGGCCATCTTGCACGGCGTCCTCACCTACCTGGACTTCCCGGGCGTTCCCACGGGCTTCTTTAGATTTGGTGGCACCAGCGCCGGCGCGCCGCAGTGGGCCGCCCTCACCGCCATCGCGGCCCAGGCGGCCGGCCACGGGTACGGCTTCATCAACAGCGCGCTCTACAAGATCGGTCAGAGCAATGCGGCGAGCGCGTTCAATGACGTGACGAGCGCAGTCAATTCCGCCGTCGAGTTCGACTCCGCCGGCAACCCCGTGACGGTTACGGGGTTCAGCGCGGTCGCCGGCTGGGATGCCTTCACCGGCGTCGGCTCGCCCAAGGCGAGCGGCGTGGTGAACGGGCTGTCGGCCATCTGGGCGCCCGGCCAGGGCGTCGCTGCAACCGCCCAGTCGGGGCACAGCACCGGCAAGCCGGGCCATGGCGAGGCCCAGCCGCACTAGTTCACGACCTGCAGCCGAACCAGCTAGCGATCGGGCGGTGGAGCGTAAGGCTTCCGCCGCCCGATTTTGTTTGAGACCGGTGTGCGGCGGGTCGCCCGCTCCCGCCCGCTAGGCTCATGTCAAAGCAAAGTAGAGATGGCCGGTCCCCAGCAAAGTAGAAATGTCC
>DASRTX010000308.1:0-4996 GCA_035655715.1 Myxococcales bacterium
CCCGCCGATCAGCCGGCTCCCGCGCCGCAGGCCTTCACCGACGAGGAGATCCGGCACGAGGTGAACGCCTACCTCAACGTGATCGACCGCCCCATCCCGGCGGCGCGCTGGAAGGAGCTGGGGCCGCGGGCAGCGCCGCTCCTGGAGGCAGTCATCGCCGACGAGAGGGAGTTCCCGTCGCGGCGGGCGATGGCGGTGGACGGCCTGACAGCGGCGGCGCCGGATCGCGCCAAGCTGGTGTTGGGGAACGTGGCGCGGGACACGGCGCAGCCGGGTGTGGTGCGGGTGGCGGCCATGCATGGCGCGGCCGAGGTGCTGGCGCCCGCCGATGCCGCGCGCGAGCTGCGGCCGGTGCTGCGGAGCGCCCGCACCCCGGGGCTACGCGCTGCCGCCGCCGACGCGCTCTCGCGCAAGAGCACCGCCTGCGCCGAGGTGCGCGACCAGGCCGCGCGCGAGACGCCCGAGCACCGGCCGGCGTTCGACCGCGCCCTGAAGAGGTGCGCCGAGTGATTCCAGCCGGGCTGGCCGGCCGCGTGCGCGCGGTCGGCCGGCAGATGCCCGGAGCGCTGGCAGTCTTCGACGCGGACGGGACGCTCTGGCGGGAGGACGTGGGCGAGGCGTTCCTGCGCCACCTGGTCGCGCTGGGGTGGGTGCGGCTCCCGGACGGGAGCGATCCCTACCAGGCGTACGAGCGCGCCGTCGATCGCGACCGTGCCTCCGGCTATGCCTATGCGGCGCAGTTGCAGGCGGGCCTCGAAGTGGACCGCGTCGCCGCCGAGGCAGAACGGTTCGCGCGGCGTTGGGTGCCGCCGCGCCTGATCGCCGATACGCTGGCGCTGCGCGATCTCTGCCAGGAGTCGGGTCTCGCGCCGATGGTCGTTTCCGCCAGTCCGCTGTCCATCGTGCTCGCCGCCGCGCCCCTCGCCGGCTTTCCCGAGGAACGCTGCCGCGGCATCGAGGTGCGCGTCCACGGCGGCAAGTTCACCGACGCCGTGGTCCAGCCCATCACCTACGCCGAGGGCAAGATCGCCGCCGCGGAAAAGGCCGGCCGCCTCGCCCTGGCCTGCGGCGACTCCTACACAGGAGATCTGGCGATGCTCGCCGCCGCCCAACTCGCCATCGCCATCGCCCCGGAATCCGGCTCACCGCTTGCGGAGGAAGCGCGTCGGCGAGGCTGGTTCGTCCTGGGGCAGTCCTAGCAACGAGCACGACGTCGGGCACCAGATCGAGCCCGAGCACGAGCACGGCTTTTCAGGCCGGTTTCGCGATCGGCTCCACCACCAACGGCGTCGCCATCCCCAGCCGCCCCGCAGTATCCAGCGCCGCCGCCGAAGGGAACCGCAGCACGAACTCGGTCCCTTCGCCCACCCGGCTCTGCACCTCGATGCTGCCGCCGTGCCCCTTCACGATCCGCTGTGAGATGGCCAGGCCCAGCCCCGTCCCCTTGGTCTTGGTGGTGTAGAAGGGGATGAAGATCCGGTCCAGTGCGTCGTCGGGAATGCCGGCGCCGGTGTCCGTGAATCGCACCTCGATCTGGTCGGCCGAGTACCGCGGCGTGCTCTCCGACAAGCCCAGTTCCACCGGCGCATGCGGCCGGCGGGTGCGCACGGTCAAGTGGCCGCCGTCGGGCATCGCCTGCACCGCATTGAGGACGAGGTTGATGAACACCTGCTTGAGCTGCTCGGCGTCGCCGTGGATGGCCGGAAGGTCGGGCGTGAGGTCCAGCTCCAGGGCGACGTTCCCTGGCAGGTTGCTTTCGATCAGCTTCATCGTCTTCCAGAGGACGTCGTTGAGGTCGGTCTTCTGGAACTTGCCGGACTGCGCGGTGGGGAATGGACGGGAATAGTCGAGGAATTGCGCCACCACGCCGTCGAGGCGGTCCACCTCCTCGACGATGATCTGGAGGATCTCCGCATCGCCGCCCTGCAGGTGCGAAGGATCGAGGTACTGCGCCGCGCCCTTGATGGCGCCCAGCGGGTTGCGGATCTCGTGCGCCAGGCCGGCGGCCATCTCGCCGAGGGCGGCCAGGCGGTCGCGCTCCTTCATCTTCTCGTAGAGGCGCGAGTTCTCGATGGTGATGGCGGCCTGCTCGCCCACTTCCAGCATCGCGGCCAGCTCGTCGGAGGCGAATGCCTCGGGCACGCGGTCGTCGAGCAGGCAGAGGAATCCCACCACCCGCTGGGAGGCGATCAGCGGGATGGTGACGCCGGCCCGCATCGCCGCCATGGCGGCGCCGATCTCGCTCAATCGCGTCCGCTCGTCGGCGAGCGCGCTCGACTCCGTCTCCGACTCGGGCAACAGCTGGCGCAGCTCGGAGAGGCGGCGCTCGACCAGTTCCACCAGCTGGGCCTTCTGGCCCGTCTGCGCGCTCTGCACCAGGGTGCGCACGGTAGCGGCGTCGATGTAGGGAGTGGGCGCCGGGCCTCGGTATTCGAGGCGGCGGTAGCCGAGCCCGTCGTCGGCGAGCAGGTAGATGGAGGCGTGGGTCACCCGCCGCGTCTCGTAGAGGCCGTCCAGCACCACCTGGCCCAGCTCGCGCACGTCGATGATGCCGGCCATGCGCTGGCGCAGCGCCGCGAGCGCCTGCACGAACTCGAAGCGCTCGGCGAAGAAGAAGGCCAGGACCCACTCCTCCACCTTGGCCTTGAGCGGCTCGAAGAGGATGAGGATGACGAACGAGGCCACCATGGTGTTGAAGAAGAAGAGCCCGCTGGAGCCGCCGGTCCAGCGCACCATCAGGCCGTAGATGAGCGCCAGCACGATGCCCACGCTGGCCAGCACCACGATCTTCCCCAGCAGCTCGTTGAGGTCCAGCAGGCGGTGGCGCTGGATGGTCTGCGAGAGGAAGTACAGGTAGATGGTCATCGCCACGTTGGCGAAGGGGGGAGGCGGCCAGCCCGCGAGGCGGATGAGCAGCTCGCCAAAGGTGAGTCCCACGCACAGCGCCGCACCCACCCAGAGATAGAAGAGCCGGGCGCGCTCGGTGCGCGAGGCGGCGCGTCGCATGCGCGCGTACAAGAGACTTACCGCCGCCGTGAGCTGGATGAAGACGGCGCCTGCGGCGGTGACGCGGGCGGCCGGGATGGTGGCCAGGGGCGACACCGCCACGGCGGCGATGGCCAGGGCGGTGGCGGTGGCAAAGCGCCGCAGGCCGATCACGCGGCCGGCGGATTCCCCTTGGAATTCGACGATGAACCCCAGCACTGCCACGGGGATGAAGGCCGCCGCTCCCAGCGTGAGCCGCAGACCCCAGGGACGCGCGACGCCCAGGATGCCGTAGAGGAAGTCGCCGATCTGGTAGGCGAGCAGGGAGAAATTCAGCAGTGCGAACGCGGTCCACAGCCGCGTGCGCCCACGGCGAAGCAGCATGGCGAGCGCCAGGGCGAGGCACACCACCGCAGCAAGCAACGCGCTCTGTGTCCGTGCATCCACCGTGCGGACGTTAACACGCCAGGTTGGGGAATCCTTACCGTGGGGCCGGCGGTTTGGCGACTGGACGAGAACGCCCCCAGATGTCACATTCCAGCAAGCGAGCGAGCCCCCGGATGATCCCGCGCCTGCCCATCCTGGCCCTGGCGGCCCTTTGCCTCGCCTGGGTGCCCGCGGACGCTGACGCCTTGGTGTCGGAGCCGGACGCCGTCGAGTTGGGCCCTGCCATCGGCCCGGCAGAGCTCGCCCCTTACGACGCCTCGGCTCCACAGATGCGTTTCGTCAAGGCCATCGCCCTGCGGGACGATCGACCCAAGGCCGCGCGCGCCCTCTTCGAAAAGATCGCCCTCGAGGGCGGCCCCCTGTCCGACCGCGCGCTCCAGCTGGCGGCGCTCTGCGCTCTGGACGACGGCGACGGCGCCACTGCCGAGCGGCTCCTCGGGCAGATCTCGCTGCGCTATGTCGACGCCGACCAGGTGCTGCTGGAGCGGGCGCGGCAAGTGCTGCAGCTGCGCGTGTCCGGCCCGCACACGGCCGGTCGCATCGAGGAAATCCTCCAACCCATCTTCGAGGGCAAGGTCCGCGCGGACGTGGCTTCCGCGCACCTGATTGCCGGCGACGCCCAGCGAGCCGCCGGGGCCCGGGAGAAGGCGCGCGCGCATTGGCGTGCGGCATGGGTCCAGCATCCGCTCTCGCCTGCGGCCGCGTCGGCGCGCGACCGCGACCGGCAACTGGGGCCGGGCAAGCCGGTCGAACCGGCCCTGCTGCTGCGCCGCGCCGAGATGCTGCTGGAAGCGCACCGCAACCGGGAGGCGCTCGAGCAGCTGGGCCGCATCCCGGTGCAGTCGCTCTGCATGGGCGGCTGCCCCGGAGATCGCACGCCGGGAGGCTTCCTCAAGTCGGCGCTCGAGGCGCTGGGCGCGTTCCCGGCACAGCACGAGCCCACGCCCGAAGATGTTGCCAAGAGCCCGCCGCTTCCGGCAGATGCGCTGGCCTGCCGGGTGAAGCTCGACGAAGGCCGGGCGCTGCGCAAGGAGCACGAGTACGCCAAGGCACGCACCGCGCTGGCGCCGGTGGTGTTGCGCTGCGCCGAGCCCGAAGTGCGCTCGAAGGCGCTGTATCTGCTGGCGCAGCTGGAGACGATGGCGGGCAAGCCAACCGCTGGCGCGCTGTGGGAGGCGCTGTCGCGCAAGTATCCGGAGTCGTCGCTCGCCGACGACGCGGTCTACAACCAGTCGATCGCGGCCCGCCGCGCCGGCGACGCCGAACGGGAGCGCGCGCTCTTGCGCGACCTGGTCGACCGGTTCGTCGACAGCGACCTGCGCGCGGAAGCGCTCTTCCGGCTCTTCTGGTCGTACTGGTCCGAGGGCAAGTCGCGGGAGGGGCTGGTGTGGCTCGACCAGCTGGCCGCGCATCCTGACGCCGACGGCTATGACGAGGAGCGCGCCCGGTACTGGCGCGCGCGGTCGCTGTTGGAGGCGCAGGCCGGCCAGAGCGAGCTGGCGCGGGCCGCGGCGCGCGAAGCGGCGCGCGCGGACCTGACCTGGCTCGTCCTCGAGCGGCCGCT
>DASRTX010000309.1:0-2566 GCA_035655715.1 Myxococcales bacterium
GAAGGCGTAGCTCGGTGACACGCCCCAGAACTGGATCTGCTTCTGGAGATGGTCGGCCATGAAGGCGCTGCCGTGGTCGTGGCGGAGCGCCAGGCCGCGTGCGACGCCTGAGCCCAAATGGCCGAACTGGTGGCGCACCGCCATGCCGAGAGCCTGAACCGCCTCGTAGCGGGTGCCATGTTTGGCCACGTGCCAGCCGAGCATCTCGGCATTCCAGTGCTCGACGACGCCGAACAGCCAGACCTTGCCGTCCGCAACGGTGGTGACCTGCGTGGCGTCGATCGCCCACATGATGTTCGGCGCCTCAGTGATGATGTGCCTGTCATGCAGCGTCTCCGGCCGCGTACGGGCGCGGTGCGGCGAGAGCAGGCTGTGCTCGCGCATGAGCCGCAGCACCCGCTTACGCGACACCCGGATGCCGTCCATCGCCCGCAGCCGGGCCCAGACCTTGCGGTGGCCCTCGCCGGTCCAGGGCGAGCGGGCGAGGTCAGCGCGGATGGCCGCGAGCAGGTCTTCGTCCGAGATGGCGGGCTTGGGGCCGCGGCGGGCCGTGTTCAGCTTCGGCCCGGCTTCGGCCGCGCTGGCCTGCTGCGCGGCGTAGAACGACGACCGTGGAACGTCCCAGACTTGGCAGACCCGCGCGACCCCGTAGCAGCGGCCCGTGGCTGAGGAGGTCGCCTTGGCCATCACCGCGACCTCCGCCGGGCCAAAGGGCCGGGCCGCCTTGGGGCAGTGCCCCAAGCTTGGCCCGCAGCAGCTCGTTCTCCATCGTCAGCTCGCCGATGCGCTGCATGGCCGCGGCGAGCTGACCATCCGCCGGATCGCCCTCACGCTCCTTCAGCGCCCCTTCGAGGGCGGCCTCGGCCCTCTGCCGCCATTGCTCGAGCTTGAACAGCGGCAGGCCGAGCTCGCGGGAGAGCAGCTCGGCAGACTCGCCGCGCATCAGCCGCAGCACCACCTCGCGCTTGCGCGACGCACTCCAGCGCTGACCAGGCGCCAGTGGGCCCTGCGCTGCCCCACCTTTCGCTCCTGGGGTGGTCTGACCTGTGGACAGCGCGGACGGGCTGCGCCCGCCCTCGCTGACCACAGGCCCATCCACAGCGTGATCTCGATCGGTCTGGTCCATGCTGCACTTCATCATATCGGTCTCCGGTTGGACAAATCCGTGTCCAGGGAAACCGGGTGCAGCTCAGTCGCGTTATTGATCCGGCTTGGGCGGTCTTGGAAAGCGACTGGTGGTTGCCAATTTCCTGGCGATGGAACATCGGGACATGCGGAGCCTGACGCCGGAGGCGCAAGAGGAGCGTCGGCGGCAGGTGATCGGCCTGCGCGAGAGTGGGCTGACCTATGAGGCGATTGGCTTGCAGGTCGGGCTGACCCGCAACGGGGTGTTCGACATCTGCAAGCGGTTCCGGGAAAGCGGGATGGTGGGGTTGCAGACCGGCCCGCGTGGCCCGGCGCCCGGTACCGGGCGGTTCCTCACCGCAGCCCAGGAGGCGACCATCCGCGGGTTGATCTGCCGCGGCACGCCGGATGCGTATGGCCTGCCCTTTGCGCTGTGGGGCCGGGCGGCGGTCGCGGCCTTGATCGAGCAGCGCTGCGGCGTGCGGCTGGCGGTGCGCACGATGGGGACCTACCTGGCACGCTGGGAGTTCACGCCGCAGAAGCCGTTGCGGCGGGCCTATGAGCAGCAGCCTGACGCGGTGCGGCACTGGCTGAAGAAGGACTACCCAGTCATTCAGGCCAAGGCGCGGCGGCAAAAGGGCACGATCTTCTGGGGCGACGAGAGCGGCCTGCGCTCCGATGATGTCCGCGGCCGCGGTTATGCCCCGCGCGGCCAGACGCCAGTCGTGCGTCCCTGCCACAAGCGCGCCAATGTCGGCGTGATCTCTGCGGTGAGCAATAAGGGCGAACTGCGCTGGATGGTGCTCGATGGCGCGATCACCGCGGCCATGCTGATCATCTTCCTCGGGCGCCTGATCCGCGATGCAGGTGGCAAGGTGTTCCTGATCCTCGACCGGCTGCGGGTGCATCGCGCCCACGCCGTACAGGATTGGCTAGCCGAGCATGCCACGCAGATCGAGGTCTTCTACCTCCCGGCCTACAGCCCGGAGCTCAACCCGGACGAAGGTGTCAACGGCGATCTCAAGCAAGCGGTCACGCGCCAACCACTGGCCCGCAGCCGTCCGGAGTTGAAGCGCAGCGTCATCAGCCACATGCGCCGCCTCTCGAAATCCCCGCAGCGCGTCCGCAGTCTCTTCCGCCATCCCACATTCCGCTACGCCGCCTGATCCAAGTGTACCCAAGCCGGATCAATAAGGTCGACAGCCTCACCCATTTCGAAGCCCTGACGGCCGAGGACCTGGCGTGACGCCCCCAGCCGCTGGCAAGCAGGTGGCACCCGGCGAACCGGTGACGGTGGAAGCCGGCGCCGCGCGCCCGATCCGGCGCATCCTCGTCGCGCGGGGGCTGCGGGACTTCGGCGACGGCCTCGTGGCCGTGCTGCTTCCCGCCTACCTGGTCGCCCTCGGCTTCGGCGCGGCCGAGATCGGCGCCGTGGCGACGG
>DASRTX010000310.1:0-4187 GCA_035655715.1 Myxococcales bacterium
TCGTCGCCACCGGCGGACCGCGGTACTTCGGCTTCGTCGTCGGCGGCAGCGTGCCGGCCGCGCTCGGCGCCGACTGGCTGACCAGCGCCTGGGACCAGAACGCCGGCCTCTTCGTCCTCTCCCCCGCCGCCGCCGTGGTCGAGGACACCGTCCTGCGGTGGCTGACGGATCTCCTCGGCCTCCCCGCAGGAACCGGCATGGGATTCGTCACCGGCGGGCAGATGGCCAACACCACCTGCCTCGCCGCCGCCCGGCATGCGGTCCTGGCGCACGCAGGCTGGGACGTGGCCCGGGGCGGACTCGCTGGCGCGCCGCCGATCACCGTCTTCGCCGGCGAGGAAGCCCACGTCACCGTCTACGGCGCGCTCCGCTTGCTCGGGCTCGGAGACGACTCTGTCGTCAAGGTGGCGACCGACGCGCAGGGCCGGATGCTTCCGGACGCGCTCCACGCCGCGCTCGCGTCCGCCCCGGGTCCGGCCATCATCTGCGCCCAGGCCGGCAACGTGAACACGGGCTCGTTCGATCCGCTCGACGCCATCGTGCGCCTGGCCCGCGCGCGCCCGGGGACCTGGGTGCATGTGGACGGCGCGTTCGGGCTCTGGGCAGCCGCCAGCGCGCGCTGCCGGCATCTGCTCTCCGGCATGGAGGGAGCGGACTCCTGGGCCACCGACGCGCACAAGTGGCTCAACGTGCCCTACGACAGCGGCCTCGCCTTCGTGCGCGACACCTCGGCGCACCGGGCCGCGATGGCGCGCACCGCGGCGTACTTGCAACACTCGGAGGCGGAGCGCGACAACTACGAATGGACGCCGGAGTTCTCGCGCCGCGCCCGTGGCTTCCCCGTCTGGGCCGCGCTGCGCTCCCTGGGCCGTGCCGGCATCGCCGCCCTGGTGGAGCGCTGCTGCGATCACGCCCGCCTCTTCGCCCGATTGCTCTCGCAGGCCGCGGGCGTGAGCGTGGTCAACGAGGTGGCGCTGAACCAGGTGCTGGCCCGCTTCGAACGGCCTGGCGAAGAGGGCGATCGCTGGACCCGCGAGGTGATCGCGCGCGTGCAGGGGGAAGGAACGTGCTGGCTCTCCGGCACCGTCTGGCGCGGCCGCGCGCTGATGCGGATCTCGGTGTCCAACTGGAGCACCACCGGCGCCGACGTCGAGCGATCGGCCGCGGCCATCCTCGCCGCCCACCGCGCGCCCTGACCGTCAGGGCGCGGTGCCGGACAGCACCACGTCGGGCGTGGTGGCAGCCGGCACGCTGGCCTGGACGCGCGCGGCCCCGAAGTTGGCGCGGTCGGCCTCGAACATGCACATATTCAATATCTCTTTCTGTTCCGGGGTCCGCTTCCGCAGCCGCTGCCGCGCCGCCTGCGCATCGGCGAAGGCGTCCGCGTTCAGCTTCCCGCGGCCGAGCTTCCCGCGATATTCCACCACGCCCAGGACCTGGCGCCAGAGCGAGTCGTAGAGGCGGTCGAAGTGCTCGCGCACGTCCTGATCCAGCGCCTGGGACGACACTTCGGTGGGCTGCCCGTCCACCTGCACGGTGATCGCGTCCAGCGTGCCGAAGCCGTTGGCGCCGTGGTCGCTGAGCCCCATCGACTCCTGCGTGCTCAGGGGAAAGTCGTCGTCGAGGATGGAGAAGCGCAGCGTCTGCGGATCCACCAGCGTGGCCACCACCGACCGTCCCGCGAAGGGGAAGGTGAGGCTGCGCGTGGCCTCGGTGAAGAGCTGCTTCACCAGCCGATCCCGGTCCTGGGCGGTGACGTCCTTGAGGCCGGCCGGGTCGCGCTTCGGGACCTTCAGCGTCTCGAGCTCGTCGCGCAGCTGATCGACGGCGACTACTGCGTTCAACGCAGCCGCGTCCGTGTACCCGGCGTGATAGATGCCCACCAGCTCCGGCTGGGCGGTGCGGCAGGAGATGGCGAAGACGGGGCTGCCGCTGTTCCCCTGCGCCAGGAGCGCGTCCACCATGAAGTCGACGTGGTTCCAGGCCCGCTCCGAGTCCACCGTCGACGGATTGATCACCTTGCCGCTGTTGAGCGCCGCGAACGCGCCCAGCGGGAAGCCGCGCACCTGGACCAGGTTCCCCGAGCGCAGCGCGCCCGAGCGGCCCACCCGGTATGGCATCACCGTCATCACCTTGCGCGCCTTGAGCACCGCGATGTCCGCCTGCGGATCGGAGAGCAGCTTGGTCAGCGGCGTGTGCCCCGGCTCGTAGTCGTCGGTCTCGTCGCGCACGATCTTGAGCTGCTCGCGCACCTTCTTGCTGCCGATGGGCACGCCCTCCACCGGGTGATCCTCGTCGGTGACCTCGGGCTGGCTGGCCACGTGCTCGTTGGTGACGATCTGCGTCTCGCCGTTGACCACGTGATAGGCGAAACCGGTTCCGTGCGTCACCGAGCGCAGGTACGATCGCCGCAGCTTGCCGTCCCTGCCGTAGTAGACGTGCTCGTAGGTGGTGGTGTTGCGGATGGCGAAGACGAACGGCTCCTTGCCGCCGTCCGCGATGGCGCTGGCCTTTTCGGCGGGGAGCGCGTCGGCATAGTCGCCCGCGCACAGGGGCGGGGGCGGAGCCGGCGCGGTGACGGCGGGTTTTGCAGGCGTTTTCGGCGCCCGGGCCTTGGCCGGCACGGCGGCCTGGGCGAGCACGAGCGCGACGACGAACGCAGCCATCCGGCCTCCTCCCTACAAGGTTAAGCGACGCCGCCAGCCGTGCAAGGGAGCCTTCGGCCGCCTTGCCCGACGCTGCACGGGGGTCTATCGTCGGAGCCCATGCCCTCGCGCATCCGAGTCGTCGCCGCCATGATCGAGAAGGACGGCAAGTACCTCATCACCCAACGTCGCCCAACGGCAACCCTCCCCCTCCTGTGGGAATTCCCCGGCGGCCGGGTGGAGGAAGGTGAGACCGACGAGGTGGCGCTGGCGAGGGAGTTGCGCGAGGAGATGCAGATCGACGTGGACGTGGGCGATCGTGTCATCCACGTCCAGCACTCCTATCCGCATTACGACATCGACTTCCGCGTCTACCGCTGCAAGCTCCTGCGCGGGCAGATCGACCACAAGAAGGTGCACGACCACCGCTGGGTCACGCCGCAAGAGATGGATCAGTACGAGTTCCCTGCAGCAGACGAGAAGACGGTCGCTCAGTTGCTCGATCTGACGAACTGAGCGCCAGCAAACCCCCTCCTCGGCCTCGCACATGACGCGCCCCGTCCCTACCTTCGCGTGGGGGAGCATTGCCCGGGAGGGGTCCGCCTCATGGCGATTGGGAAGCCGAATCCGCGCGGGAAAAAGGTCGACAAGCAGCCCGGCGCGGGTCCGAGGTTCGGTTCACCGCTGGTCTACGTGCTGCTCCTCTTGGTGGGGTTCCTGCTCCTGCGTTCGCTGTTCCAGGACGCCGGATTCCAGCGGGTGCCCTACAGCCGGCTGATGGAGCGCATCCAGAGCGGCGGCTGCCAGAAGGTCGTGCTCAGCAACGAGTGGGTGAAGTGCTATGCGCAGCCCGGCGCGGGCCAGAAGGGCGAGCTGCCCTGGTTCGCCACCCGCGTGACCGGTGACACCCAGCTGGTGCAGACGCTGCAGCAGAAGCACATCGAATTCGAGGCCGTCTCCGAGGGCGGCATGAGCGACATGCTCTGGATGCTGGTGGTGCCCATCGGCATCGGCCTGCTCTTCGTCTCCTGGCTCACGCGGCGCATGTCGGGCGGCATGCCCGGCGGACCTCCGGGCGTGATGTCCTTCGGCAAGACCAAGGCGCGCGTCTACATGGAGTCGAACACCGGCGTGACGTTCAAGGACGTCGCCGGCGTCGACGAGGCCGCGGACGAGCTCAAGGAGATCGTCGAGTTCCTCAAGACGCCGGCCAAGTTCCGGCGGCTGGGCGGACGCATCCCCAAGGGAGTGCTGCTGGTGGGGCCGCCGGGCACCGGCAAGACGCTGCTGGCGCGCGCCGTGGCGGGCGAGGCCGGCGTTCCCTTCTTCAGCCTCTCCGGCTCCGAGTTCGTGGAGATGTTCGTCGGAGTGGGCGCGGCGCGCGTGCGCGACCTCTTCCAGCAGGCCGCCGCCAAGGCGCCGGCCATCATCTTCATCGACGAGCTGGACGCCATCGGCAAGAGCCGGAACGCGGGCATGTTCGGCGGCCACGATGAGCGCGAGCAGACGCTGAACCAGATGCTCGCCGAGATGGACGGCTTC
>DASRTX010000311.1:0-6314 GCA_035655715.1 Myxococcales bacterium
GAGGGACTGCATTCCGGACGCGAACCCCACGGCGGTGGGTCCAATCATCGACGAGCTCCAGGCGCGCCGCTATCGCCCCGCGTTGCGCGACGGCGAGCCGTTCGAGGTCTGCTACACGTTCAGGCTCGATCTGCGGACGAGCGGATTCTGGTGAGGAGGCGCTGGCTGCCGGGGACCGCGCGCACCGGGCTTATTTTGGCTGCACATCGTGGACGATGACGCCGGTTGGAACGGGAATGCGCGCCAACGGACCATCCGACGTGATGACGCTCGCCGACTTCTCTCGGGCCGCGGCGAGGTAGAAGGCGTCGTAGGCGCTCACGTTCTGTCGCAGCTCCCAAGCACGTCGAACGAGTCCCCGGTGCGAAAGGCGCTCCACGCCCCAGGCGATGAGGTCATCCAGGGCCTCGCCAGCCCTCTTCTGGCCAAGCATGCCGCGGAGCAAGTGCCGGCGAATCACCGCGGTGACTTCCACATCCAGGAGCTCGGGCGCGAAGAGGTTCGCGTCGGCAATGATGCCCTCGATGCGCAATCCAACCGGGGTGCGGAGGAGGAATTCCACCGCTGCCGAGGCGTCGATGACGAGATTCACCGATCGATCTCGCCGTCTCGTTCTGAGCGGACCTCATCCACCGTGCGCGCGGCGGGGCGCCCGAGATCGACCGGCTCGCGGCGCGCAATTCGTGCTTGGAACCCGGCACGCTCGATCTCGCGCCGTACGGCGTCGAGCACGAGGTCGCGGAGGGTCCGCCCTTGGCGTTTCGCCTGCAGCCGGATGCTGCGGTACAGATCGGCGGGAACGTTCTTGACCTGCAGGTTCGGCATGGCATGCCAGTAGCATGACGACAGCATGACAGCAAGGCGACCTTCCCTAGAACCCGAACCCCACTCCCCCGTGGATGGACCAGTGCGGCGTGAAGCTGGCGGTGGTGAAGATGATGTCGCCCGCGAGGGAGGCGCTGTAGAAGTCCCGCCGCAACTCGAACCCGAATCCCAGGCCGGTCCACAGGCTGCTGTTCGCGTTGGCGGCCGCGGCGTTGATCTGCGCCGAGTTCTTGTCCACGCCGCGGTTCACCTTCGTGTTGCCGGAAAGAAAGAGCTCTGCCAGGAAGAACTGTCCCCCCTCCCCGAAGAGGTGGCGGCCCGCGAGCCCGAGTTGCAGGCCGGGAAATCCGCCGCCGCCGCCCAGCTCCAACTCGTTGTTGGGATCGGTCATCCAGCTCAGGCAGCCGCCCATGAAGCCGAAGGGCGCGAACTCGTTGCCGCCCTCCAGCCGCACCACGAGGGCCGGGATCCGCGAGCTGTCGCGTCCGCCGGAGCGCGAGAGATCGATTTCGTCTGCGAGCGCCAGCGAAGGCGCGAGGGCGAGCAACAGGGCGAGCGTTCGCACCTGCGCAGTATCGCCTTCGCGGTGGGCGCACGCCACCGGTCAGGCTACTCTGGGTGCGGATCGCCCGCGGGCCCGTAGCTCAACGGAAGAGCAGCCGGCTCATAACCGGTCGCATGCAGGTTCGAATCCTGCCGGGCCCAATTCGCCGCAGCGGGAACGTCTCCCCGGCATCCAACGTTGACAGCTTGGGCGGGAGGCGCGAAAAGGGGCCTCCGCTCGGGAGGCGAACGTTGTCGCGAGAGAAGCTGAAGGCGCTCGAGGAACTGCAGAAGGTCGACCTCAAGATCCGCGATCTCGCCGCCGAGGCGGAAAAGCACCCCGCAAGGCTCCGGCAGATCGAGTCGGAGACCATCCAGGCCCGCTCCACCTTGGACGCCACCCGCGGCCGCATCGCGGACAACGAGCGCGCCCGCCGGCAGAACGAGCAGCTGCTCCAGCTTGAGAAGGAGAAGGTGCGCAAGTGGGAGTCGCGCCTCAACGAGCTGAAGACGCCGCGCGAGTACGCCGCCCTGGCCCGCGAGCTGGACATCGCCAAGAAGACCAACCTGACCGCCGACGAGGAGATCAAGAAGCTGGCGGGGGAGTACGCCGATCTCAAGAAGGAAGTCGACGCCGCCGAGCAGGCGCTGCTGGAGAAGGAGTCGGTGGTGGAGCGCGAGGGCGCCGAGATCAAGACGGTGCTCGACGGGCTGCAGTCGCAGATCGCCGCGCTGGAGTCCGATCGCAAGCGGCTGGTGGAGCTGTGCGACAAGTCGTTGGTAGGGAAGTACGAGCGCATCCGCAAGCAGCGCGGCGGCGTGGCGGTGGCGCCGGTGGTGGGCGGGACCTGCAAGGGCTGCCAGCGCAACATCCCGCCGCAGATGGCCAACAATCTGCTGACCGGCAGCGAGATCCTCAGTTGCCCGAACTGCCACCGCTTCATCTACGCGGCGGAAGAGCCGCAGGCAGCAGCCAGCGGCACCTGACGCCGTGGTGGTGACGCCCGCGCAGCTCCTGCTCGCGATCGCGGAGCACGAGTCGCTGGAGAAGACCTGCGCGGCGCTCCCGGGGCTGACGCGCGAGGGCGCGCAGAAGCTGCTGCGCGGGGCAGCACAGAAGCTGCTCCAGGAAACGTTGCCGGGGCTGGAAAAGCCGGCCGCTCCCAAGGCGGAGGCCTCGCTCCAGGCGGGCCGCGTGGTTCGCGTGTACTCCGATGGGGCTGCGCGGGGCAACCCGGGGCCCGCCGGGGCCGGAGCGGTGCTCACCGATGGCTCCGGCAAGGTGCTGGCGCGGCTTGGCCGGTACCTGGGCCGCCAGACCAACAACGTCGCCGAGTACCAGGGGCTGCTGCTCGGACTGCAGCACGCGAAGGAGCTTGGATATCGCGAGGTCGAGGTCCGCGCCGATTCCCAGCTCCTCATCCGGCAGCTCAAGGGCGAGTACGCAGTGCGCCACGCAGGCCTCAAGCCGCTCCACGCCGAGGCGCTCCGGCTGCTCCGCGGCTTCGACCGCTATCACCTGCAGCACGTGCCCCGCGAGGAGAACGCGCTCGCCGACGAGATGTCGAACCGGGCGATCGACGAGGAGATGCGCTAGTATCGCTCCCGGTCAGAGCCGCCCGGGCGGACGCCGGCGCCTTCAAAAAGCGCGGGAGGAAAGTCCGGGCTCCACAGGGCAGGGTGCTGGCTAACGGCCAGCCGAGGCGACTCGCGGGACAGCGCCACAGAGAAGAGACCGCCGGCGAAAGCCGGCAAGGGTGAAACGGTGCGGTAAGAGCGCACCGCGCCCGTGGCGACACGGGCGGCACGGCAAGCCCCACCCGGAGCAAGGGCACATAGGGGAGCAATGCGGTTGCCCGCCGCGCTCCCGGGTAGCTCGCTCGAGGCCGGCGGCAACGCCGGTCCTAGAGGAATGTCCGCCTCCCCCGCAAAGGTAACGATGCGGGGAGACAGGACCCGGCTTACAGGGCGGCTCTGACCATTTTTTTCTTTTTCCGCAAGGTTGGCTGTGGGGTTTGAGGGGGCCGTGGCCATTCTGTGGCCAAGTTCACCGACTTTCGCACCGCTTTTCCGGAGGTCGACGGCGATGGTCGCGAGGTCGGCCGGCGTGAACAGCTCAGGTCGCAAGTGAGCGTAGCGCTCGGTCATCACCACGGAGTAGTGGCCCAGGATCGCGCAGAGCTTCTCGATCGAGTTGCCGGCCAGGACCCACTGCGACGCGAAGGTGTGCCGCGTCGCTTCGTACCAGCCGAGGCCGGGCTGGGTGAGCTTGAGTTGCTCGAGCGCGGCCCGCAGGTAGTTGCCCGGAGTCGACTTGTCGATCTTCTTCCCGTCGCAGCGAAGGGGCGGGATGACCCTCGCGTTGGTGCCCTCCTTCAGCTTCCACTCGGAGAGAATCGGTAGCAGCGCGTCGAGGACGGGCACGATGCGCGAGTCGCCGTCCTTGAGCGGACCGTTGATCGACTCGCGCACGTGGATGCGGCGCGCGGCCAGGTCGACGTGTGACCAGCGCAGTGCGAAGACCTCGCCGTCCGGAGGCCAGCCAGGGCGCCGATGGCGTAAGCGACGTTGAGCGGCTCGGGCAGAGCGAGAAAGATGCGGCGAGGCGAGGGTAGCCGATTCGTGCCCGCGAGGGGCACCGAAGGACGACGCGCTTTCCGCTAGTACCCCCTCCGCGAGGTGTATGGGACCGCGACTCAGGACCCGTATTTGCCTGCAACGGGGCGTTCCGCGGGATGCATGGGCGCTTGCAAGGGCTCAAAAGATCGGCCACAAGATCGGCCACCAGCCGGATGAGGTCCGGCTAAAATACCTCTAGAGCCTGTCTCAAAGATGCCTTCCAAACATCGGCCAAAAAAGCGCCCGGAAACACTCGAAACGGCCGGCCGGTTTGAGCCAGCCCTGTTGGATCACTTGGCGCCTCCCATCACCGATGTCATCGCCGAAGTCTCGGCTGCTTCCGCCACCCTAGGCCGAGCATTGCATTCCAGGACGGCAGCCAATCTCGCTGACCTGGTCCGGTTGATGAACACGTACTACAGCAACCTCATCGAGGGTCACAACACGCGACCGCGCGAGATCGAGCGTGCCTTGGCCGGGCAGCTTGACGCCGATCGTGCACGCCGAAATCTCCAGCTCGAAGCAGCCGCTCACGTCCGCGTGCAGAAACAGGTCGACTCCATGGCCGCCGAAGGCCGTCTTCCAGAGCCGACTTCTCGAGAGTTCATTCGATGGCTCCATCGGGAGTTCTACAGGGACGCACCCAAGGCGATGCTGACGGTTCGCTCCGCAAAGAGAAGAATCTTGATGGTGCCTGGGGAATGGCGGTCTAGGCCCGAGCACGACGTAGCTGTGGGCCGGCATGCGCCTCCCTCGAGCGTGCGGGTCGACACGTTCATGGAGGCATTCGAGAAGCGCTACCGCCTTGAGCACATGGGGAAGGCAACGCGGATCATGTCGATCGCTGCGGCTCACCACCGCTTCAACTTCATCCACCCTTTCCCGGACGGGAATGGTCGGGTCTCTCGGTTGATGAGCCACGCGATGGGACTGCATGCCGGGATCGGTGCCCAGGGCTTGTGGTCAATCTCTCGTGGCCTTGCTCGTGGGCTGTCTAGTCGCACGGAGTACAAGGAAATGATGGACCATGCCGACATGCCGCGGCAAGGCGACCTCGATGGACGTGGCAACCTGTCTCAAAGAGCTCTTACTGAATTCGTGACATGGTTTCTGCGCGTCACCCACGACCAGATCACCTTCATGGGTAGGTTGTTCGAGATCGACTCACTGGCGAAGCGACTGCGGGCGTACGTGGAACGGAACGATGAGAGTCTCCATCCAGCGGCCAGCGCGCTCCTGGAGCACGCTCTCATACGAGGTGAACTTGAGCGAGGAGAGGCGCGACGAATCACAGGGCTCCCCGAGCGGACCGCACGGCGCGTTCTGAACGACGTGGTCAAGGAGGGCCTTCTGGCATCGGAGACCCCGAAGGGACCGGTCTCCCTGAGGTTCCCGACAAGTACGCTTGAGACACTATTTCCACGGCTGTATCCGGTGACGTAGTGCACACATCTCAGAGCGAGGATCCACGGGCGCACGGGATCGGGCGGAAGGAATTCAAGATCAAGAGGCTGTTGCCATCGACATGACCAGGACGCGCCAGAGGAAGAGCTACGTCGTCTGCCTGTCGAACGATGGGTATCCGGCGTCGCTTGAGCCCAGGAAGATCTACGTGGCGATCCGCGATGCCGCGGCCCAGCGCCAGGGCCTCTTGCGCGTCGTCGACGAGTCGGGGGAGGACTATCTCTATCCCCGTGAGCGCTTCGCGCCGCTGAAGCTGCCGCGGGGGCTGCAGCGGGCCTTGGCTGCAGCGGCGTGAGCCGTGGCCATTTCGTGGCCAAGTGCATCCGAAAAGTGACCCGGCTGGCTGGTCAGCGAGAAACCGCCGAAAGCGCAACCGGCTGATTTGTCCGCGTTTGTCTACTCGTCGCGGTCCGGTGTGGACACGTTCGGGCGCACCCGGCTTACAGGGCGGCTCTGGCCATTTTTACCGATGTTGCCAATCGACAACGGCAGCAGCCGTTGAAGTGGGCGAAGGGCAAGGGGAAGGGCGGGTCCCCTGTCAAGAGCAAAGAGTTTGAGCACGATTCAGGCGATCCATTGAATCAGAACCATGGCCCCTCCCGGCGTGAGTGTTCAAAAACAAGACCTACGCTCTCGAATCCGCTTTCGCCCTCCTGGGTCATCTCCGGCACGTTCTGGAGCAATCTGCACCCCCACGGCGCGTACAGGCGTTCAGAATGTGTACCCGCCGCAATGCGCCACCCGGAGTGAATGAAATGGCATCGCGCCTGCACTTTGCGCGGATTGCACAATCCCGGGGGGGATTCATCATGGATTTGCGACCGACTCGGGGTGCCTCGGCACCCCTCCGCACCGCATTGTTC
>DASRTX010000312.1:0-2877 GCA_035655715.1 Myxococcales bacterium
CGTGCGGCGGATCCGCTCGCCGGCCAGCGGCGTCCCGTCGGCCACGCACACCTGGCCGGCATGCAGTGAGCGGCCCATGCCCACGCCGCCGCCGTGGTGGAACGAGACCCACGACGCGCCGTTGACCGCATTCACCAGCGCGTTGAGGATGGGCCAGTCGGCGATGGCATCCGAGCCGTCCTTCATCGCCTCCGTCTCGCGGTTGGGCGAGGCCACACTGCCGCAGTCGAGGTGGTCGCGGCCGATGACGATGGGCGCCTTCACCTTCCCGCTGGCGACGAGATCGTTGAAGATGGCGCCGGCCTTGGCGCGCTCGCCGTATCCCAACCAGCAGATGCGCGCGGGCAGGCCCTGGAACTTCACCCGCTTCTGCGCCAGCGTCAGCCAACGGCGCAGGTGCGGCTTGTCGGGGAACGCTTCCAGCAGTGCGCGATCGGTTTCCAGGATGTCCTGTGGGTCCCCCGACAGCGCCACCCAGCGAAAGGGTCCCTGCCCCTCGCAGAAGAGCGGCCGGATGTACGCGGGCACGAAGCCCGGATAGGCGAACGCGTCGCGCACGCCGCCCTCCTGGGCGAAGGCGCGCAGGTTGTTGCCGTAGTCGAAGACGTGGCTGCCGCGGCGCCGGAACTCCAGCATCGCCTCCACGTGCCGGGCCATGCTGGCGAGGCTGCGCTTCTGGTACTCGGCGGGATCGCGCGCGCGCAACTCCGCGGCCGACTCGACCGTCAGGCCGGCGGGAATGTATCCATTCAGTGGATCATGGGCCGACGTCTGGTCTGTGACCAGGTCCGGCTTGATGCCGCGCTTGAGCAGCTCGGGCAGCACCTCGGCGGCGTTGCCCACCACTCCGACGCTGCGGCCCTCGCCGCGCTCCAGCGACTGCGAAACCTCGCGCAGCGCCTCGTCCAGCGAAGGCGCGAGCACGTCCAGATACTTCTGCTCCACGCGCCGCCGCGCCCGCGCAGGATCGATTTCCACTCCCAGGAAGGTGGCGCCGCACATCGCCGCCGCCAGGGGCTGCGCGCCGCCCATCCCACCGAGTCCCGCACTCAGCACCAGCCGTCCCGACAGATCGTCCGACCCGAAGTGCTGCCGCCCCGCCGCCGCGAAGGTCTCGTACGTGCCCTGGAGGATGCCCTGCGTGCCGATGTAGATCCACGACCCCGCCGTCATCTGGCCGTACATGATCAGGCCGGCCTTCTCCAACTCGCGGAACTTCTCCCAGGTCGCCCACTTGCCCACCAGGTTGCTGTTGGCGATGAGCACGCGCGGCGCGTCCGGGTGCGTGCGCAGGACGCCGACCGGTTTGCCGCTCTGCACCAGGAGCGTCTCCTCGTCGGAGAGCGTCTTGAGCGAAGCGCAGATGCGGTGGAAGCTGGGCCAGTCGCGCGCCGCCTTGCCGCTGCCGCCGTAGACCACCAGCTCGTCGGGCTTCTCCGCCACCTCCGGATCGAGGTTGTTCTGCAGCATGCGGAATGCGGCCTCCTGCACCCAGCCGGTACAGGAAAGCGCAGTGCCGCGGGGAGCGCGGATGACGGGGGCCATGCGCGCTTCTATGTCACAGTTGATATGCTCCCGGGATGGAAGAGTGGCGGCGGAACCTGATCGAGGACGACGAGGCCCGGCTGCTGGAGCTGTTGCGCTCGTCGCGTCGCATCGCGGTGCTGGGCATCAAGACGGAAGTAGCGCGGGGGCAGCCCGCGTACTACGTGCCGCAGGCACTGCAGCAGATGGGCGTCGAGATCGTGCCGGTGCCGATCTACTATCCGGACGCGGTTGAGATCCTGGGGCAGAAGGTCTACCGGCGCCTCGCCGACATCCCGGGCCCAATCGACATGGTCGACGTCTTCCGCCGCTCGGGCGACGTGGCCGCCCACCTCCCCGACATGCTGGCGAAGAAGCCGCGCGCGGTCTGGCTGCAGAGCGGCATCCGCGACGACAGAACGGCCGAGGCGCTGGCGCGCGCAGGCATGCTGGTGGTGCAGGATCGCTGCCTGATGGTGGACTACCGCGCTGTCGCCCGCAGCGCTGCGAGGTAGCGCTCGTCGGTGCCGCAGCAGCCGCCGCGCAGGCGCGCCTGCGGGACCTTGCGCGCCCACTCCTCGGGATCGAGGCCGTCGGCGGCGGGCTTCACCACGTCGGCATCGCGCGCGTCGGTGGGCCAGGGCGAGCAGCTGTAACCCGCGGCGGCAGCGCCGGCGTCGCGGAGCTGTAGCAGCGGCGCAGCCGGCACCGCCAGCGTGACCACCACCGGCAGCTTGGTTGCCTTCAACGCTGCCTCGAGCGCGCCGAGCGCCTGGGGAAGGCTGGTGGCGGCCTCCAGCCAGATGGAGTCGGTGGCGGCGAGCTGCGAAACCTGCTTGGGCAGGTCCGCAAGTCCGGCCCAGAGCGCGCCGCCCACGTAGCGCGCGCCGCTCTCGCGGGCCAGCTTCACCGCGGCCGCGGCTTCCTCGGCGGAGGCGCCGACGAAGGTGTTGGTGAGGACGAGCTCCGCGCCGGCCGCGACGTGTACCAGGTGTACACCGCGTACCCAATCCGGATGGGTGAGGTTCCACGCCGGGGCGCGCTCCGAAAGGCCGCGCGCCATCAGCGCCGTTCCCATCGCCGCGTCGAGCAGCAGCGAACCGCTCCGCAACACCTCACGCAAGCTCCACCTCGATTCTGATCGCCCATCGCCGGGACGACACCGCCGTGGGAGAATCCTCGCATGGACCGTACCGCGCTGGACGCCGCCCACGCCGCCGCGCTGCGCTACCTCGATGGCCTGGAGGCGCGCCCCGTCGGGGCCCGCGCCGGCGCGGCGGACCTGCGCGCCGCTCTCGCCGGACCCCTCCCCGAACAAGGCGAGCCCGCCGCGAGCGTGGTGGAGCGGCTTTT
>DASRTX010000313.1:0-2589 GCA_035655715.1 Myxococcales bacterium
TGGGGTCGCGTGCTGGCCTCGATGGGCGCGCGCGCCGGAACCGCGGGATACGCCATCGACCCGGCGGACGCGCGCGTCACCGTGCAGGACGTCGCCGTCTACGACCGCGCCCCGCTCGCGTACGACGCGGGCGTGCTCAAGGCGCGCATGCGTCAGCCGGAGGTGAACGTCCTGGTCGACCTGCGACGCGGCCCGGGCAAGGGCCAGGCCTGGGGCTGCGACCTCTCCTACGACTACGTGAAGATCAACGCCGACTACACCTCGCTCATCGTCACCAAGCCCGACGGCGGCGTGGCCAAGGACGACCGGCTCACCAACTACAGCCCCACCTTCAAGGTGCAGCTGCTGGTGGACGCGCTCGGGTACATCAAGAAGTTCTCGGGCACGCGCTGCGTGATCAAGTACGGCGGCGCGGCGATGGTGAAGGAGTCGTTGAAGAAGTCGTTCTGCGAGGACGTCAGCCTGCTGCGGTCGGCGGGCCTGCGGCCCATCGTGGTGCACGGCGGCGGGCCGGAGATCACCCGCACGCTGGAGAAGCTGGGCGGCAAGGCCGAGTTCGTGGACGGCCAGCGCGTCACCAACGCCTCGGACCTCAAGGTGGTGGAGATGGTGCTCACCGGCTCCATCAACACCGAGCTGGTGACGCTGCTCAACCAGGAAGGCACCGCGCTCGCGGTGGGCGTCTCCGGCAAGGACGGCGGCCTCATCCGCGCCCGCAAGCTGGTGCAGGAGGGCCGCGACCTCGGCCAGGTGGGCGAGGTGACGCGCGTCAACCGCGACTTCCTGGAGATGCTCCTTTCGCAGGGCTATGTGCCCATCATTTCGCCTGTGGGCCTGGGCGAGGACGGCCAGAGCTACAACATCAACGCCGACACGGTGGCGGCGGAGATCGCCATCGCCATCGGCGCGCAGAAGCTCATCTACCTCTCCGACGTCCCCGGAATCCTCAAGGCCGGCGAGCTGGTGGGGCAGCTCACCAGCGCCGATCTCAAGGCGCTGATCGCCGACGGCACCATCTCCGGCGGGATGATCGCCAAGGCGAAGAGCATCCTCAAGGTGCTGGGGAGCGGCGTGCCCAACGTGCACCTGCTCGACGGCCGCGTGCCCCACTCCATCATCGGCGAGCTCTTCACCGACAACGGCGTGGGGAGCTGGGTGCGCGCATGAGGCCGGTGGACAGCATGCGGCCGCCGAAGCTCGGCAAGGAACGGCGCCAGGACGCCATCCGGCGCGCCCTGCGGGTGAAGCGCATCGCCACCCAACAGGACCTGGTCGAAGCGCTGGCTGCGGAAGGGATCGAGGCCACCCAGGCCACGCTCTCCCGCGACCTGGCGGAGCTGGGCGTGCTGCGCGTCTCCCGGCCAGAGGGCGCGGTCTACGAGCTGGAACCGGTCAGCGCGCAGGCCACGCCGCAGCTCCGTGAGCTGGGCGAGAACGTGCTCTCCATGCGCGAGAACGATGCGCTGGTCGTGCTGCGCACGCGGCCGGGCATGGCGTCTGCGCTGGCGCTGGCCGTCGACAACGCGCGGCTGCCGGAGTGCCTGGGAACGCTCGCCGGTGACGACACCGTCTTCGCAACACCCGCGCGCGGGATCGCCACACGGCGCCTGTCGCAACAGATCCGCAACCTCTTCGGAAGGGAGAGTCTCTGATGGCAGCGAAGCAGAAGGTGGTGCTGGCGTATTCCGGCGGGCTCGACACCAGCGTGCTGGTGCGCATCCTTTCCGACGAGTACGGGTACGAGGTGATCGCCTGCCACGCCGACGTGGGGGAGTCGAAGGATCACGAGAAGCTCAAGGCCAAGGCCCGGCAGGCAGGCGCGGTGGCGACCGAGATCGTGGACGCGAAGGAGGAGTTCGCCACCCAGTTCTGCTTCCCCGCGCTGCAAGCCAACGCGCTCTACCAGGGCGTCTATCCGCTCAGCGCGGCGCTTTCGCGGCCCCTCATCGCCAAACACCTCGTGGCGGCGGCGCGCAAGCATGGCGCCACGGCGGTCGCCCACGGCGCCACCGGCAAGGGCAACGACCAGGTGCGCTTCGATCTGGCGGTAAAAGGCATGGCGCCGGAGCTGAAGATCCTGGCTCCGCAGCGCGAGCGGAACATCACCCGCGATGCGGCCATGGAGTACGCGGCCAAGCACGGCATCGAGGTGCCCACCTCGAAGAAATCGCCCTTCTCCATCGACGAGAACCTCTGGGGCCGCAGCATCGAGGGGGGCATCCTCGAGGATCCCCAACAAGAACCGCCGGAGGCCGCCTTCGCCTGGACGAAGAGCATCGAGGACGCGCCGGCCACGCCGGGGTATTTGCGCATCGGCTTCGAGAAAGGGTTACCTGTCAGCGTCAACGGCGAGAAGCTGTCGCCGGCGGCGCTGATCGCCAAGGTGGGCGAGACGGCCGGCCTGCACGGCGTGGGGCGCATCGATCTGATGGAGGACCGGGTCGTCGGCATCAAGAGCCGCGAGACGTACGAGTGCCCCGCGTCGGTAGCGCTGATCGCGGCCCACCAGGAGTTGGAGCGCTTCACGGTGATGGGCGACGCGCTGCGGGTCAAGGCGCAGCTCGATCAGCGCTTCGCCCAGCTCACCTA
>DASRTX010000314.1:0-2068 GCA_035655715.1 Myxococcales bacterium
CGTGTCCTGCGACAGCGCGCCCTTGGTCCGCACCGTGCGGTGCCGGACCGTGGCGAAGACGCTCTCGATGGGATTGGTTGAGAGCGTCGGAGAGAAAATCCCTCAGGGAGCGGCTGGGTAATCTGGCCGCGGCGGCGTGAAATAGGAGCGCTGCCTAGCCTTTCGTCACGACGGCTGACGGAAGGCCTTGGGGATGAAAGTCGTGGATCTCTATGCGCGGGTTCGGCGTGCCTGCCATGTGGAGGGTATGAGCCAGCGGCAGGCGGCCCGGGTCTTCGGCATTGACCCCAAGACGGTGGCCAAGATGCTGCGGTTTGCGGTGCCGCCGGGGTACCGGCGCAGCAAGCCGCCGGTGCGGCCCAAGCTCGACCCGTTGCTGGCGGTGATCGACCGGATCCTGGAGGAGGATCAGAGGCGGCCGCGCAAGCAGCGGCATACGGCGCGGCGTATTTTCGAGCGGCTCAAGGCGGAGCATGGCTTCGCGGGTGGCGAGACGATCGTGAAGGACTACGTCCGGGAGCGGCGGCTGCGCGGGCAGGAGATGTTTGTTCCCCTGGTGCATCCGCCCGGACACGGTCAGGCCGACTTTGGCGAGGCGGTTGCGGTGATTGGCGGGGTGGAGCAGCGCATCCACTTCCTGGCGGTGGATCTGCCGCACAGCGACGCGTGCTTCGTGCGGGCCTATCCGGCGGAGACAACGGAGGCGTTCTGCGACGGGCACAATGCGGCATTCGCCTTTTTCGGCCGCGTCCCGCAGAGCATGCTGTACGACAACACCAAGCTGGCGGTGGCGCGCATTCTGGGCGATGGCACGCGGCAGCGCACCCGGACCTTCGCGGAGTTGCAGTCCCACTACCTGTTCGCCGATCGCTTCGGCCGCCCAGGCAAGGGCAATGACAAGGGTAAGGTGGAGGGGCTGGTCGGCTATGCCCGGCGCAACTTCCTGGTGCCGGTGCCGCAGGTCGAGAGCCTCACAGTCCTGAACAGCCATCTCGAGACACGCTGCCGGGAGCGCCGGGCAGCGCGGCTGCGTGGCCATGAGGAAACCATTGGCGATCGGCTGGCGCGGGATCTCGAGGCGATGCTGCCGCTGCCGGCGACACCCTACGAGGCCTGCGAGAGGCGCAGCGCCCGGGTGAGCTCACTGTCGCTGGTGCGCTACCGCGGCAATGACTATTCGGTACCGGTGGCCTATGGCCACCGCGAGGTCCTGGTCCGCGGCTATGTCGAGGAGGTGGTGATTGGCTGTGGCGCGGCGATGATCGCCCGCCACCGCCGGTCCTACGAGCGGGAGGACGTGCTGCTCGAGCCGCTGCACTATTTACCACTGCTCGAGCGCAAGATCGGCGCGCTGGATCAGGCGGCCCCGCTCGTCGGCTGGGAGCTGCCTGATGCCTTCCTGGTGCTCCGCCGATTGCTGGAGGCACGGCTGGGCAAGGTGGGGCGGCGGGAATGGGTCCAGGTGCTGCGACTGCTGGAGGTGTTCAGCCTCGAGGAGGTGCAGGCCGGGGTCGCCGAGGCGCTACGGCTGGGCGCCATTGGCTTTGATGCGGTCAAGCACCTGGTGCTGTGCCGGGTTGAGCATCGGCCGCCACGGCTGAACCTTGAGATCTATCCCTATCTGCCCCGGGCACAGGTGGCGACCACCTCGGCGCGGGCTTACCTGGCCTTGCTGAGCGAGGACCGGCCATGAGCGACGCGCCACAGGTATTGCTCGCCCATCACCTCAAGGCGCTCAAGCTGCCGACCTTCCTGCGCGAGCACGACAAGCTGGCGCGGCAGTGCGCGGCGGAAGGCGCCGATCATCTCCGCTATCTCCTGCGTCTGGCCGAGCTGGAGCTGATCGAGCGCGAGGGACGGATGGTGGAGCGCCGGATCCGTGAGGCGCATTTCCCTACGGTGAAGAGCCTCGATAGCTTCGACTTCCTGGCGATCCCGTCGCTGAACAAGATGCTGGTCCTCGACCTAGCGCGCGGCGCCTACATCAGCCAGCGGGAGAACGTGATCGCGCTCGGCAACAGCGGTACCGGCAAGACCCACGTGGCGCTCGGGCTCGGCTTGGCCGCCT
>DASRTX010000315.1:0-3394 GCA_035655715.1 Myxococcales bacterium
CCTCCATCGCCTCACTGGCCGATCTCGAGACGGTGGTGGCCGGAAAGCTGGCGGCCGCCGCGTAGGGGCGCCTTATCGCTCCCGCGCCCGCGCCATCGCGCGCAGCACGGCGCGCTCCGTATAGACCGCCGCCAGCTGCGCCTTGTACGCCGGCGAGCCAGTCAGGTCCGCCCGGAGCTCGATGCCCTCGGCGGCCTTGGCGGAAGCCGCCTTCACCGCAGCGGCGTCGGATTTGCCCTGCAGCGCCTGCTCGACGTAGGCGGCGCGCGTCACCTTCGACCCCAGCCCCGTCACCGCGATGCGCGACCACTGGACGGCGCCTTTCCCGTCGAGCGAAACCTCCGCGGCCACGCCCACCGCCGCGAAACGCGAGGCAGGATTGGGCAGCTTCTCGTACGCGCCGGCCGTCCGCGCCGGCGGCAGCGGCACACGCACCTGCACCAGGATCTCCCCGCCTTCCAGCGAGGTGGTGAGCGGACCGACGATGAGTTGCTCCACCTTGACCGTCCGCTCCCCGCGCGGCCCGGCCACCACCACCGACGCATCGAGCGCCATCAGCACGGCCGGCCAATCCGCCGCCGGGTCCGCGTGGGCCAGGCTGCCGCCGATGGTCCCGACGTTGCGCACCTGCGCATCGCCGATCAGCGCGGCGGCCTCGGCGGCCATGGGCAGCTTCGCGCGCATCACCTCTGACTTGGCCAATGCCGCGTGCGTGGTCAGGGCGCCGATCTGTAGAACACCCTGGGCCTCGCGCACGCCGACCAGACCGTCAACCTTGCGCAGATCGACCACGTGGGCGGGCTGCGCCAGCCGCAGCTTCATCAGCGGGATCAGGCTCTGGCTGCCCGCCAGCACCTTGGCGTCGTCTCCGTACTTGCCTAGCAACGCCAGCGCCTCGGAGAGCGAGGTGGGCGCGTGATACTCGAAAGAGGCAGCATACATGGTGAGCCCTCCTCTACTTGCCTCGCAGCGCTTCCCAGATCCGGCCCGGAGTGAGCGGCATGTCCACGTGCGTGATTCCAAATGGCGAGAGCGCGTCCATCACCGCGTTGGCCACCGCGGCGGTGGAGGCGATGGTCCCCGTCTCGCCAGCGCCCTTGATGCCCAGGGGATTCACCGGGCTGGGCGTCTCGGTGCGGCCCACTTGCAATGAAGGCACGTCGTCGGCGCGCGGCATCGCGTAGTTCATGAACGAGCCGGTGAGGAGCTGTCCCTCCTCGTCGTATTCGGCGTGCTCCCAGAGGGCCTGCGAGACCCCTTGCACGATGCCCCCGTGGACCATGCCATCCACGATCATCGGGTTGATCACCCGCCCCAGGTCGTCCACCGCGAGGTAGCGCACCAGCTTCACATGCCCGGTGTCGCGCGCCACCTCGACCACACAGACGTGCGTTCCGAAGGGGAAGACGAAGTTGCCCGGGTCGAAGAAGCTGATGGCCTCGAGCCCGGGCTCCAGGTTCTTGGGCATGTTGTGGGCCAGGTACGCCATCAGGGCCACGTCACCAAAAGTCTTGAAGCGCCCGGGCGAGCCCTTCACCGCGAACTTCCCGCCCTCGTAGACCACGTCGGCCTCGTTGGCCTCGAGCAGGTGCGCGGCGATCTTCTTCGCCTTCTCCTTGATCTTCTGCGCGCCCATGTAGATGGCCGCCGTGCCGACCGGACCGCTGCGGCTGCCATAGGATCCCATGCCGAACGGCACCTGCCCGGTGTCGCCGTGCACGATCTCGATGTCCTCCATGGGGAGCTGCAGCTCGTCGGCCGCGACCTGGGCAAAGGTTGTCTCGTGTCCCTGGCCGTGGCTGTGCGATCCGGTGAAGACCGTCACCTTGCCGGTGGGGTGCACGCGCACGGTGGCGCTCTCGTAGAGGCCGGCCTGCGCGCCCAAGGCGCCCGCCACCTGGGATGGCGCGAGCCCGCACGCCTCGACGTAGGTGGAGAAGCCGACGCCCAGGTAGCGGCCCTGCTTGCGCGCCTGCTCCTGCTCCTTGCGGAAAGCCTTGTAGTCGAAGCTCTCCAGCGCCTTGTCCAGCGCGCCCTCGTAGTTGCCGCTGTCGTACATGACCGCGACCGGCGTCTGGTAGGGGAACTTGTCCTTGGGGATGAAGTTCTTCCGCCGGATCTCCACCGGATCCATCCCCAACTCGGCGGCGGAGAGATCCACCATCCGCTCGATCAGGTAGCAGGCCTCGGGCCGGCCCGCGCCGCGATACGCGTCCACCGGTGTCGTGTGGGTGAACACCGCGGTCACGTCGACGTGGATCGCCGGCGTCTGGTACGCGCCCGCAAGCAGCGTGCCGTACAGGTACGTCGGGATCGCGGGCGCAAAGAGCGAGAGATACGCGCCCATGTTCGCGATCGTGTTCACGCGCAGCGCGAGGATGCGCCCGTCCGCGGAGACCGCCATCTCGGCGTCGCTGTAGTGATCGCGCCCGTGCGCGTCCGTGAGGAACGCCTCGCGGCGGTCCGAGGTCCATTTCACCGGCCGCGAGAGCGCGCGCGAGGCCCAGGTGACCACGCACTCCTCGGGATAGATGAAGATCTTCGACCCGAAGCCGCCGCCGACGTCGGGCGAGATGACGCGCAGCTTGTGCTCCGGCAGCGCGAGCACGAACGCCGCCATGATCAGCCGGTGCACGTGCGGGTTCTGCGTCGTCAGATAGAGCGTGACCTCGCCGGTGCCGGGGTTCGCGTTCGCGAGCGCGGCGCGCGGCTCGATGGCGTTCGGAATGAGCCGGTGGTTGCGGAAGCTCTGCTTGACCACCTTGGCGGCGCCCGCGAACGCCTTGTCCGTGGCAGCCTTGTCGCCGAGCTGCCAGCGGAAACAGACGTTGTCGCGCGCTTCGTCGTGAACGGCGGGTGCGCCGGGCTGCAGCGCTTTCGCCGCGTCAGCCACCACGGGCAGCGGCTCGTACTCCACCGCGACAAGCTCGGCGGCGTCGCGGGCCGCGTACGGCGAGTCGGCGATGACCACCGCGACGGCGTCACCCATGTAGCGCGCGCGGTCGACCGCGAGCGGGTAGTGGGCCGGGATCTTCATGTTCGGGATCAGCCAGCCGGTCGGGATCGGCTTCACCCCGGAGTCGACGAGGTCCTTGCCGGTGTACACCGCGCGCACGCCCTTCAGCTGCTTCGCGGCGGACGCGTCGATGGAGACGATCCGCGCGTGGGCATGCGGGCTGCGCACGAACGCCGCCGTCAGCGTGCCGGGGATACGCACGTCGTCCACGTACGCGCCTTTCCCGGTGATGAGGCGCGGGTCCTCGCGGCGCTTGATGCTCGCTCCGAAGAGTTTCTCGCCCATGGGTCACCTCGTCCGCGCGGCTTGCTGCACCGCTTTGACGATGTTGTTGTAGCCCGTGCACCGGCAGAGGTTCCCCTCCAGGCCCGCGCGGAT
>DASRTX010000316.1:0-5983 GCA_035655715.1 Myxococcales bacterium
GAGCGAGTTGATCTCCAGCAAGAGCTCGCCCAGGGGGTCGCCCGCGCGCGCGCCGCGGCCGCGGACGGAGAAGTCCTCTTCGCGCAGCGCCGCCAGCAGATTGGCCGACGTCTGAAGCGGCCGGAGCACCCGCTCGCGCAGCGCGAGCGAGACGAAGGCCCACACCAGCACCACCGCCGCCCCCACCGTCCAGCGCACCTTGGCGTCGGGCACGTAGAGCCAGAGCAGCACCAGCGAAGTGACCACGCCGGGCAGGCCCGCCCAGAGCGAAAGGAGGAAGACGTGCTGGTCGTGCGCCGCGGGCCTGCGCTTCACGAAGCTTTCAAACCATGGTGCTGCAGGCGGCGGTAGAGGGCGCTGCGGGAAACGCCCAGCTCGCGTGCCGCCTCGCTGACGTTCCCGCCGCAGCGGGCGAGCGCGCGCTGGATGAGGTGGCGCTCGGCGTCGTCCAGCGTCATCCGCTCCAGCAGCGCGGGACCCTGCGCGGTGGCGCCGAGGAACAGGTCGGCGGGTGCGATCTCCTCGCCCGAGGCGAGCAGGACGGCGCGCTCCACCGCGTGCTCCAGCTCGCGGACGTTGCCCCGCCAGGGGTGCCGCACCAGCGCGTCGAGAGCGTCGGGCGTGAAGGTGCGCGCCCGGGTGGCGCCGCGGGCCACGATGCGGCGGAGGAAGAACTGCGCGAGATGGGGAATGTCCTCCAGCCGGTCGCGCAGCGGCGGGAGCTGCACTTCCACGGTGTTGAGGCGGTAGAGCAGATCCTCGCGGAACCGGCCCTGCGCCACCTCGTCGTGCAGCCGCGCGTTGGTGGCCGCGATGACGCGGACGTCGCCGCGCTTCACCTTGCTGGAGCCCACCGGCGTGAACTCGCCGGTCTGCAGCACGCGCAGGACCTTGGCCTGCTGCCCCATGGGCATGTTGCCCACCTCGTCGAGGAACAAGGTGCCGCCGTCCGCCACCTCGAAGGCGCCGGCGCGGTCGGCCTTGGCGTCGGTGAAGGCGCCGCGCACGTGGCCGAACAGCTCGCTCTCGAACACGCCCTCGGCCACGCCGCCGGCATTGACCGTGATCAGCGGCCGCCCTGCTCGCTTGGAGGCGCCATGAACGTAGCGCGCCACCACTTCCTTGCCGGTGCCGTGCTCGCCCGTGACCAGCACGTTGGCCTCGCTGGGCGCCACCTTGTCGAGCACCCGCAGCACGGCCTGCATGGCGGCGGAGCGCGCGAACATCTCCGGCGCCGATCCCCGCAGCCGCGAGTTCTCCTCCTCCAGCCGCCGCGAGCGGCGCAGCGCGCGCCCCAGCTCGATCTGCGTGCGCAGGGTCGCCACCAGCCGGGCGTTGTCCCAGGGCTTCTGCACGTAGTCGCGCGCGCCGCGGCGCATCGCCTCCACGGCGCCGTCCACGCTGCCCCAGGCGGTCATCACCACCACCGGCAAGGTGGGATCCGATCCGCGCAGCTGCGTCAAAAGATCAAGCCCTTCGCCGCCGCTGGTGGTGTCGCGGGCGTAGTTCAGATCGATGAGCGCGGCGTCGAAGTCCTCGTGCTCGAGGGCTGAGAGCACGCCCGCGGGGGAGGTGGCCGGCACCATGGCAATGCCTTCTCGCTTGAGCAAGAGCCGCAGCGCCTCGAGGACGTCGGTCTGGTCGTCCGCGGCGATGATGCGGGTCACGTCTCGATCCAGCCGTCCCGCAGCCGCACGATGCGGTTGCCATACCCGGCGTTGGACTCCGAGTGCGTCACCTGCACGATGGTGGTCCCCTGCCGGTTGAGCTCCTTGAAGAGCTGCATGATCTCCTCGCCCTGCTTGGAGTGCAGGTTGCCCGTAGGCTCGTCGGCGAGCAAGAGCTTGGGGCTTGCGATGACCGCCCGGGCCACTCCCACCAGCTGCTGCTGGCCGCCCGAAAGCTGGTTCGGGTAGAGGTCCTTCTTGCCCACCATGCCGAACCGATCGAGCGTGTCGGCCACCAGGGCCTGGCGATCCTTGGAGCGCATGTCGCGGTAGCTGAGCGGCACCTCGAGGTTCTCCGCCACCGTCAGCGAGTCGAGCAGGTGGTACTGCTGGAAGACGAAGCCCACCGTGCGCTTGGCCAGCTCGGCGCGCTGCTTGCCCGAGAGCTTGTGCACCGGCTCGCCGAAGAGCTCGTACTCGCCGGTCCAGCCGGCGTCGAGCAGGCCGAGGATGGAGAGCAGCGTGCTCTTCCCCGCGCCCGAGGGACCCATGACGGTGACGAAGTCGCCAGCGGCGATGGTGAGATCGATGCGGCGCAGGAGGAAGACCTGACCCGCGCCGTGCTTGACCGCCTTCTCCAGGTCCTTGAGCCGGATCATCGAACCGCCTTTACCAAAAGTGCCCCCAGCGCGACGACCAGCGCCGCGCAGGCCTGCGCCGCCGCCAGCACAACCACGATGGCAAGGAGTTCCATCACTCCGCCCTCAGCGCAATGGCCGGATCGACGCGCGTCGCGCGCCGCGCCGGCAGCCAGGAGGCGACCGCGGCCGCCAGCGCGAGGCCGCAGGAAGCCAGCGCGTACGTCAGCGGGTCGGTGGGCGACACGCCGTAGAGGAATCCCGCGAGCAGCCGCGCCAGCGCCAGCGCCAGGAGCGAGCCGGCGAGCACGCCCACCAGCGAGAGGCGCAGGCCTTCGCGCAGCACCATGCGGACCACGTGCGACGCCTGCGCGCCCAGCGCCATGCGCACGCCGATCTCGCGCTCCCGGCGGCTCACGCTGTACGAAACGACGCCGTAGATGCCCAGGGTCGCGAGCAGGAGAGCCGCCGCGGCGAAGGCGGAGAGGAGCTTCGCGAGCAGCCGCTGCGGACCGGTGCTCCGCTCCAGCACCTGCTCGAGCGTGCGCACCTTCGTCACCGGCTGGGCAGGATCGAGCTGGGCGATCTGCGCCTTCACCGCCGGCAGCAGCCCCATGGGGTCGGAGTCGGTGCGAACGATCAGCTCCAGCTCGGCGAGGCCGGCCTGCGACTCGGGGTAGTAGATCTCCGGCGCGGCGTCGCGATTGAGCCGGTCCTGCTTCACGTCGGCGGCGATGCCGACGACGGTGGCGGGATCATGACCCGGGTCTGAGCCCTGGGCAATCTGCTTGCCGATGGGGTCCTCGCCGGGAAAGGACTTCCGCGCCAGCGCCTGGTTGATGACGATCTCCGGGGCGCGGTCTGCATCGGCGAAGGCGCGCCCGCGCACGATGGGGATCTGCATCGCGGGGAAATAGCCTTCCGAGACCACCCGCCTGTCCGCGTAGGTCTGATGATCGTCGTCGAGCGGCGGCCGGCCCACGATGCTGTAGTTGCCGCTGGAGCTTCCGCCGCCGAGCGGCACGCGCGACACCACCCCGGCCGCGCGCACGCCGGGCAGGGCAGAGACGCGCTCGAGCAGCGCGCGGAAGAATTCGATGCGCTGCTCGCGCGAATAGCTCGCGGCGGACAGCGGCACGCGAACGGAGAGCGCGCGCTGTGCATGAAAGCCCGGGCCCTGGGCGATCATCCGCGACAGGCTCTGCAGCACCAGCGCCGCGCACGCCACCAGCACCACCGCCAGCGCGGATTGCAGCACCACCAACACGCTGCGCGCACGGTTGCGCGACGAGGCTCCTGCGCCCTCTTTGAGACCCGCCTGTAGATCACCCCGCGCTGCCTGCAGTGCCGGCATCAGCCCGACGCCCAGGCCCGCTCCCACCGCGACCAGGGCCGCGAATCCCATCACGCGCAAGTCGAGCTGCGCGCCCTCCAGCGGCGGAAGCCGGGACGGCCAGAAGCGCACGATCAGGTCGCGGCCCCAGAGCGCGACGAGGATGCCGAGCGAACCGCCGGCAAGCCCGAGGAGCAGGTTCTCCACCAGGATCTGCCGCGCCAGCCGCCCTCCGCTCGCGCCCAAGGCTCGGCGCACCGCGAACTCGCGGATGCGCCCGGTGGCGCGTGACAGCTCGACGCCGGCCAGGTTCACCGATGCAATCAGCAGCACGAGGCCGACCGCGGCGAGAAGCAGGAGCAGGATGGGCCTGGCATTCCCGCGCAAATACTCGTGCAGCGGCTGCAGCGACGCCAGATGGTTCTCCTTCGCCGCTGCGGCAATCCGCAGCGCCGCGATGGCCAGGTCGGCCCGCGCGCGCGCCAGGCTGACGCCGGGCTTCAGCCGCCCCACGGTTTCCAGATAATGCTGCCCGCGATCCGCCCAGGGCAACTTGCGCTCGAGCGCGATGATCGCCTCCGCCCAGATGAGCGTGGTGACGGACGAAGGAGCCACGCCCACCAGCGTGAAGGGCACGCCGTCGAGGACCACGGTGCTTCCGGGCGCTACGCCGCCCAGCACCCGATGCCAAAATCCCTCGGTCGCCACCAGGGCAGGCGCGCCGTTGGGGACGTGCTCTTCGTCGGTGAAGAAACGCCCCGCAACGGGCCGCAGACCGAGCACCTCGAAGAACCCGCGGCTCACCGTCAACGTGTCCACCACCTGCGGTTCGCCCCGGCCGGAGAGATTGAACCCCACGGGCCGCCAGGCGGACAGCCCGACGAGGTCGGGCGCCTGCGCGCGCAGATCCTGGAACTCCGGCCACGAGACGCTGTGCGCCCCCTCGACCTGCGGCTCCACGTCCTGCAACACCACCAGCCGTTCCGAGTCCGGAAACGAAAGCGGCCGCAGGATCATCGAGTTCACCGCGGTGAAGATGGCGGTGGTCGCGCCGATGGCGATGGCGAGCGTGAGGATGGCCACCGCCGTCGTGGCCGGGCTCTTGCGCAGCATGCGCAGGGCGAACTTGAGATCTTGCAGCAGCGCGTCCATCACTCCGCCCTCAGGGCGACCGCTGGATCCACGCGGGTGGCCCGGCGCGCCGGCAGCCAGCTCGCGAACAGGGCCACCGCGGCCAGCAGCACGGCGATGCCCGCATAGGTGAGCGGGTCGCGCGCGCCGACGCCGTAGAGCTGCGAGGCGAGCACCCGGGCCCCGAGGAGCGCGACCATCAGCCCGACGCCCACGCCGATGCAGGCGAGGCGCAGCGTCCTCCCCATCACCATGGCCAGCACGTCGCGGGGCTGGGCGCCGATGGCGATGCGAACGCCGATCTCCTTGGTGCGCTGGGTGACCGCATAGGAGGTGACGCCATAGATGCCCAGCGCGGAGAGCGCCAGCGCCAGCGCCGCGAAGGCGGCGAGGAGCTGCAGCGGAAAGCGCCGCGCAGCGAGCGCCGACCCGACCCGGTCGGCGTACGGCTCCACCCAGTCCACCGGCTGCGCCGGATCGATGGCGGCGAGCGTCGCGCGCAGCTCCGGCGCCAGCGCGGCGGGGTTGGACGTGCGCAGCGTCACCACCATCTGGTTCTCGGGCAGCTGCGGCTGGGGAAGGTAGTAGACGGGCGGGCTCTGCGCGTCGAGGCCGAAGTCGTGCGTATCCGCGACCACGCCGACCACGGTGCGCCACTGGTTGATCGCGCGCTCGCCCTTCCCGAAGCGCAGCCGCTTGCCGATGGCGTCCTGGCCCGGCAGGTACTTGCGCACCCAGGCTTCGTTGACCATGGCCACGTAGGGCGCCCTGGCGTCGTCCGCGGCGGTGAAGGCGCGCCCGCGGTGCACGGCGATCTCCAGCACCTCGAAGTAGCCGGGCATCACCCGGCGCAGCTCGTCGTCCGGAGAGGCGTCTTTCGTCGGCGGCTCGTAGCCTTCGAGCGTGAAGCTCCAGTCGGTGCGGCCCTGCAGCGGCGGGATGTTCGCCGCGCCGGCAGACTGCACGCCCGGCAGCGCCGCCGCGCGGCGCATCGCCTCGTCCCAGTACCGGATCTGCGCCGCGTCGTCCCGATAGGCATCCCCACTCAGGGATACCTGCGCTGCCAGGACGCCCTCCGGATTGAAGCCGCCGTTCACGCGCAGCACCTCGGCGAAGCTGCGCAGCAAGAGGCCCGCGCCGACCAGCAGCACCAGCGAGAGCCCCACCTGCGCGATGACCAGCCCCGCGCGGAGCCGTCCGGCGCGTGGGCCCGC
>DASRTX010000317.1:0-7350 GCA_035655715.1 Myxococcales bacterium
AACGGGCACCGGTACGCTGCTGGTCGAGCGCGACCTGGAACCGGGAGGCGCGGCGCGACTGGGACTGTCGCATGCGCCGCCGCTGCGCCTTGGAGTCGAGCTGCTGGTCGGCGCGGAGTGCGTGGGCCTCTATGCCAACGATACGGAGGGCCCAGGCAATGCGCTGCTCGCCGTGCGCCATGGGGGACGGCTGCTGGCGGTGACGGCGGAGCGGGTGATCGTCGCCACGGGAGGAACCTCGCAGCCGCTGCCCTTTCCCGGCGTGGATCGGCCTGGCGTCTATGCCGCGCGCGGCCTGCTGGGGTTGCCCCCGCGGGTCGGGCGCAAGCTGGCCCTGGTCGGCGAGGGAGACGAGCTGCGCCGGTGCGGCGAGGCGCTGAGCCGGCGTGGCTACGAGATCGCGCTGGCAAAGGACCCGAGGCGCGCCCTGGGCAATCCGGTGCGCGGCGTCGATCTGGCGAACGGCGAGCGGTTGCGTTGCGACGCGCTGGCCATCGCCATGCCGCAGGCGCCGCTGCACGACCTGGCCACCTCGGTGGGAGCGCGCGCCCATTTCGACGGCAACGGGTTCCCGGTGGATACCGACGCCGAGGGGCGCACCGCGGTGGATTGGCTGTTCGCCGCGGGCACCGTGGCAGGAAAGCCCGCGATCGAGTCCGGGTCGGCCGCGGGAAGGGCCGCATGGCGCTAGCCGACAAGGCCATCGTCTGCGCCTGCGAGGACGTCAGCGTCCACGACGTGGAGGACGCCATCGCGCACGGGTTCGCCGACATCGAGAGCCTCAAACGGTACACCGGCCTGGGAACGGGGCCCTGCCAGGGGAAGAGCTGCGAGGTGGGCGCCATGCGCATTTGCGCGGGCCGGCAGGCGGTGCCGCGCGAGGCGCGGGTGCCCTTCCGGGCGCGGCCGCCCGTCGTCCCGACGCCGCTGGCTTCCTTTGCCGGGCTCGAGATTCCGCCGCGCGCACCGGCCCACGCTCCCTGGCGGCTGCGGCCGACCTGGGGAACCGGCGCCCATCCGCTGCAGCCCCGCGCGGCGCTGCCGGAGCGCGCCGACGTGGTGATCGTCGGCGGGGGGATCATGGGGCTCTCGCTGGCGTGGAACCTGGCCGCCGCGGGAGCGCAGAAGATCGTGGTGCTCGAGCGCGGCTACCTCTGCGAGGGGGCTTCCGGGCGCAACGGCGGAGGAGTGCGCGCCACCTGGGGCACTCCCACGCTGATCGAGCTGGCCAAGGAATCCATCGCCTTCATGGGGCGCTTCGCGCAGCAGCTGGGCATCAACGTCTGGCTGCGGAAGGGCGGGTACCTCTTCCTCGCGCAGCGGGAAGAGACCGGGCGGATGCTGGAGCAGGGCGCGGAGCTGCAGCGGCGGCACGGGTTGCCCACGCGGATGATCCCGCCGGGAGAAGCGGGCGAGATCGTGCCCCAGCTCGACATCTCGAAGTGCGTCGCGGCGTCCTGGAATCCTGACGACGGCGTGGTGTTTCCCTGGCCCTTCGTGTGGGGGTACGCGGAGGGGGCGCGCAAGCGGGGCGTGCAGGTGGAGACCTTCACGCGCGTCACCGGGATCGAGGTCGCGGGCGGACGCGCCCGGGCCGTGGAGACCGACCGCGGCAGGGTGGCCGCCGACCGCATCGTCATCGCCTGCGGGGCGTGGAGCCCCACGGTGGCCAAGCTCGCCGGCGTGGCGCTGCCCAACGTGCCCTACCGGCACGAGATCGTCTCCTCCGAGCCGCTCAAGCCGTTCCTCGGGCCGCTGGTGACCATGCTGGACAGCGGGCTGTACTTCTCGCAGTCGATGCGGGGCGAGATCGTCGGCGGCATGGGTGACCCGAGCGAGGAGCCGGGGCTCAACCAGACCTCGTCGCTGCGCTTCCTCACGCGCTACGCGCGCGCGCTGAGCGAGCTGATGCCGCAAGTGGGGGCGGTGAAACTCCTGCGCCAATGGGCGGGCTGCTACGACGTCACGCCCGATCACTCCCCGGTCCTGGGCGAGACGCCTGGCGTGGCGGGACTTCTGCAGCTGAGCGGTTTCGTGGGGCACGGCTTCATGATGGCCCCCGCGATGGGCCGCCGGATGGCCGCCTGGATGGGCGGCGCGCAGGACGAGATCTTCGAGCGGTTCAACCTGCGCAGGTTCGCCGAGGGCCGGCTCATCCACGAGACCTTCATCATCGGCTGATCGATCGGGTCGTCGGCGAGCAAAGGAATGACCCGCCTCACGACCCGCCCCATGCCCATTCCCTGCCGAGCTTTCGAAAAATAAAAAAAATTTTTTTTCGCCGCGATCTGGACAGGGGGGTGCGGGAATGGGGGTCTCGAAATGGGACGGGGCGGGCGCGCGTCGCTCTCGGAAGTGATTGGCACGGCCATCGCAATGCAGGGTGGAGGGAGCTGTCGGTGAAGCCCACAGGTTCTGAAAGGAGATCCATCAGCCGCGAAACGCCGCCCAGCACCTGAGCCGCTCCGCGCTTTGTGCTACTCCGGGGCCATGGCCACGGACAAGAAGCTCGGCTTCATCGGCGCGGGCAACATGGGGGAGGCGCTTTTCAAGGGCCTGCTCAAGACCGGCGCGGCGCAGCCCGCGCAGGTCGTGGTCAGCGCCCGGCGGCCCGAGCGCGTGCAGGAGCTGGCGCGGACCTATGGGGTGCGGGGCGGAAGCAACGCGGAAGTGGCGCGCGACAGCGACGTGGTGGTGCTCTGCGTGAAGCCGCAGATCCTCGACCAGGTGCTGCGGGGCATTGCGCAGGAGGTGACGGGCGAGAAGCTGATCGTCAGCGTGGCGGCCGGGGTGCCCATCGCCGCCATCGAGCGGAGGCTGCATCCACCTGTCCGCGTGATTCGGGCCATGCCCAACACGCCGGCCACGGTGGGGGCCGCTGCCACCGCGTTGGCGCTGGGCGAGCACGCCACCGAGGCGGACCTGGCCACCGCCCGCACCATCTTCGACAGCGTGGGCACCAGCGTGCTGCTGGAGGAGTCGCAGCTCGATGCGGTGACCGGCCTGTCGGGCAGCGGCCCCGCCTACCTCTTCCTCATCATCGAGGCGCTGGCGGACGCGGGGGTGAAGGTGGGGCTCTCGCGGCGGGCCTCCTTGCAGCTGGCGGCGCAGACGGTGCTGGGCAGCGCCAAGCTGCTGATCGAGAGCGGCCAGCACCCGGGGCTGCTCAAGGACGGCGTGACCAGTCCGGGCGGCACGGCCATCGCCGGCCTGCA
Source organism: Myxococcales bacterium (assembly GCA_035655715.1). Classification (GTDB taxonomy): domain Bacteria; phylum Myxococcota; class Myxococcia; order Myxococcales; family 40CM-4-68-19; genus 40CM-4-68-19. The sequence continues at coordinate 3,216 of DASRTX010000317.1, forward strand.
CACGCTCGAGGCTGGCGGGCTGCGCAACGTGCTGATGAACGCTGTCGAAGCGGCGACGCGGAGGTCCCGCGAGCTGGGCGAGGAGTTCCTCCGCAAGCTATAGGGGAGCGCATGGATCTCCCCGGGATGAAGCTCGCGCAGGAGGGCGCCGAGAAGGAAGCTCTGGACGCCATCGCCGGATTGCCGCCGGATCTGCGCGCGTTCCTTGCGCAGCACGACGGCGGCGCGGGCAAGGTGGGCATGCGACCGGTGGTCCTCTGGAGCGCCGGGCAGATCGCGGGGGAGGCGCAGTCCCAGGAGGTGGCGCTGGCCACGCCGGGCCTGCTGCTCTTCGGCACCGACGGCGGCGCCGAAGGCTACGGCTATTTGCCCCGCCTGCGGCAGGGCCGCTACGGCCGCATCTCGCTGCTCGCCGCTGGTCCGCACGAGTTCGAGAGCATGGGCGACTCGCTCCAGGACCTGCTCGAGGCCCTCGCCGCCGGCCGCTGAAGCTACTTCACGCGCACCGCGACGTCGGCGGACAGGCCGGGCCGCAGCGCGACGTCGGCCGGCACGTCGACCCAGGCGATGCGCACGGGCACGCGCTGCACCACCTTGACGAAGTTGCCCGAAGCATTGTCGGGCGGCAGGAGCGAGAAGCGGGCGCCGGTGCCGCCGGCCAGGCTCTCCACCTTGCCCTTCAGCGTCTTGCCCGGGAAGGCATCGACGTCGATCTCCACTTCCTGCCCCGGCTTCATGTCGCCGATCTGGGTCTCCTTGAAGTTCGCCACCACGTACGTGCGGTCGGGCACCAGCGACGCCACCGGCTGCCCCGGCTGCACCATCTGGCCCTCCCGGGCCGTCAGCCGCGTCACTTGCCCGTCCTCCTGCGCATAGAGCTTCGTGTAGGAGAGCTGCAGCCGCGCGAGCGCCAGCATCGCCTCGGCGCTCTTCTGCCGCGCGTGGGCAAGCCGCGCGTTGGCCTGCGCCGCCGCCACCGCCGCCTCCACCGGCGAGCTCTGCGAGAGCCGCCCGCGCGCCTCGCCGATGCGGCTCTGCGCCGCGTCCAGGTTCGCCTGCGCCTGCAGCAGCGCCGCACGCGCCACGTCGTATGCCGCCTGGTCCTCGTCCAGCTTGGCCTGCGGCACCACGTTGGCCGCGCGCAGGTCCTTGCTGCGCTGGAGCTCCAGCGAGGCCTTGTGCTCCTCGGCCTCCGCTCGCGAAAGGCCCGCCTTGGCGGTGGCCACCTGCGCCGAGCTGCCGGTCACGCCGGCCTGCGCGCTGGTGAATCCGCCGCGCGCTCCAGCCGCCGTCACCTGCGCCTGCGCGTCGGCGGCCGCGGCCTGCGCAGCAGCCGTCTCGACCTCGGCTTCGGCCTGCTGCACGCGCGCTGCGAAGTCGGCGTCGTCCAGCTCGAGGATCAGGTCGCCCTTCTTCACGTGCGCGTTGTCCTGCGCCGCGAGGCGCTTGACCTGGCCCGCCACCCGCGTCGAGAGCGGCACGACGTCCGCCTCCACCTGCGCGTCGTCGGTGCTCTCCTTGCCGTGCGTGGCCCAGGCGTAGGCGCCGATGCCGAGCAGGACGGCGAGGACAGCCAGGCCGAGGATCATCCAGCGCTTGCCCGGCCGGGCCTTGACGTTGCCCACCACGCGGACGTTGCTCTCCGACTGCTGCTGCGGTTGCTGTTGCTTTGCCGGTTCCATTTTTTCACATCTCCAGATGTACTTCAGGCTTCTCGGCCCCCGCCTCGGCGCTGCGGTCCACCTTGAGGAAGAGCAGCAGCGGCAGGATGGCCATGAAGCAGATCCCTGCGAGGAGGAACATCTTCTCGAACGAGAGCACCATCGCCTGCTGCGCCACCTGGCCGGCCAGCGCGGCGGGCGCGCCGGCCTGGGCGGTGGCCGGGTCGAGCCCGCGGCCCACCAGGGCCTGCTGGAGCTGCGAGAGGCGGAGCTGCGCCTCCGGGTTGGTGCTGAAGAGGTGCGCGCCGATGCTGGCCCGGGCCCGGATCGCGTTGCGGCCGAGCAGCGTGGCGAAGATGGCCAGGCCCACCGAGCCGCCGATCTGGCGGAGCAGCGAGTTCAGGCCGGTGGCGTCGGTGAGCTTGCTGCGCTCGATGCGCGAGAGCGCCACGGTGGTGAGCGGCACGAAGAGCAGCGAGAAGCCGATGCCCTGCCAGATCAGCGACGAGACGATCTGCGCGGTGCCGGTCTGCAGCGTGAAGTGGCTCATCTGGAAGGCGCCGATGGTGAAGGCGACGACGCCGATCGCTACCAGGATGCGCGGCGACACCCTGTTGTAGATGCGGCCCACCAGCGGGGTGACCGCCATCATCACCAGCGTGCGCGGCATCATGTTGAGGCCGCTCTGGGTGGCGGTGAAGCCGAGCATCTCCTGCATGAAGACGGGCAGGAGGAACATGTTGGCCATCAGCATGGCGAACATGACCGACCCGATCAGCGTGCCGGAGAGGAACACCGGATCCTTGAAGAGCGAGAGGTTGACCGCAGGCACCCGGGCCGAGAGCTCGCGCAGCACGAAGGCGGTCAGCGCCACGGCGGCGATCACCGCGCAGGCGATGATCAGCTTCGACTCGAACCAGGAGTTCTTGTCGCCCTCCTCGAGCAGGTACTGCAGCGTGCAGAGACCCACCGAGAGCAGCGCGATGCCCTGCCAGTCGATGTGCTTCTTCTGCTCGGCGGCCGCGGCGATGTTGGCGGCGCGGATGTCCTCGGGCTCGTGCACGAAGCGCCACACCAGGAAGAGGCCCAGCGCCCCGACGGGAAGATTGATGTAGAAGATCCAGGGCCAGCTGGCGTTGTCGACGATGACTCCGCCCAGCGTGGGACCGAAGGCGGGTCCCAGCATCACCGCCATACCGAACAGCGCCATGGCCATTCCCTGCTCCTTGGGCGGGAAGGTCTGGCGCAGGATGGCCTGCTCGGTGGGCTGCAGCGCGCCGGCGCCGAGCCCCTGGATGACGCGGAAGAACACCAGCGTCCAGAGCGAGCGGGCCATGCCGCAGAGCGCGCTGCCCACCAGGAACAAGGCCAGCGACGCCATGTAGAGGCGCTTCTGTCCGAACATGCGGCCGAGGAATGCGGTGAGCGGCATCACCAGCACGGTGGCCACCACGAAGCCCGTCGAGATCCAGGTAATCTCCTCGAGCGTGGCGCCCACCGCGCCGCGGATGTGGGTGAGCGCCACGTTGACGATGCTGGCGTCGATGGCGCCCATCAGCGTGCCGAAGCTCACCGAGGCGGTGACCACCCACTTGTTGACGGGCTTGCGCTCCGCGCGCGCGGGCACGAGGGAGAGCGCGGAGGGCAGGGCGATGCTCGCCACGCTCAGGCCCCCGCGCCGTGCAGGAAGAACCCGGAAACCGCCCTGGCGCGTTCGTCCAGCTGCAGCTTTCCCGGATTGCGGAGGTCGTGGACGAGCACGCCGCGGATGACGCCGAAGAGCATGGCCGGCCACAGCTCGCGGCCCTGCTCCCGCAGCGCGCCCTGATCGATGCCGCGCGCAACCAGCGCGTCCACGCGCCGGCGCAGCTCGACCATGGCCTGGCTGGGCGAGGCGGCGTGCGCGCTGTCGCTTTCCAGCATGATGGAGAGGAAGGCGCGATGCGTCTCGAAGTGCTCGAACACGGTTGCCGCAAAACTGCGCAGCTGCGACAGGAACGGCTCGCCTTCCGCTCCTGCGAGCCTGCCGTCGAGCTTGCGGGCCAGCTCCTGGCGGCGACTCTCCACCAGTCCGGCGAAGAGCGCAGAGCGATCGGCATAGTGGTTGTAGAGCGTCCCTACCGCGACTCCGGCGCGCGCGGCAATCTCCTCCATGCGCGCGTCGCGCACGCCACGCTCGGCAAACACCTGCTCGGCAGCCGCTGCGATGGCTCGCGCCGTCTCGGCCCGAAGACGTTCCCGGAGGCGGGGTTCATGTCGTGAATCTGAATTCATCTTATGAGACGCTGATCTAAGCGATGCCGGTCCCGGCGTCAAGATGCGTCTCAGGAAGCGGACTTGAGGGCGTTCAGCAGCGTGCCGGCGCTGGCGTGGTCGCCGGGGGCGGAGGAGGCGTGCCGGAAGACCACCTTGCCCCCCGGACGGACGACCAGCGAGCCACCCTGCTGCCAGGGGTCGCCGCGGGTGCGTCCCTG
>DASRTX010000318.1:0-17719 GCA_035655715.1 Myxococcales bacterium
GCGTGGCGTCGGCCCCGCGCAGATCGTCGGAGGTGGCGCCGCGGGCGATGCGGGCGTGGCTGCCCAACAGCAAGCGGCGCTCGTCGAGCGAGAAGACCTCGACGAAGGCTCGCGCCCGCTCGGCGCCGGTCGAGCCCAGCGCGCCCGCCGCCCGCTGCAGCGTGCCGCGGTGGCGGGCCGGCGCCACCCGCCGCAGCAGATTCGCCGCCCGCGCCGTCCGCGACAGCCTGGGGATGCGCGCGGCGTGCAGGTGGCGGGGGTGGCCCGCGAACAGCTCGTCTGCGCCGTCGCCGGTGATCACCGGCCCGGGGACCTGGCGCAAGAGCGCCGCCAGCGGCGGCAGTGCCGGGTCGGCGAAGGGCTCGCTCGAGGCGATCACCAAGCCGGGCAGCAGCTCCGCCGGCGGCACCGCGATCGCCACTTCGTGGTGGTCGGTGCGGAACCGCTGGGCGATGCGGCGTGCCGCCGCCAGGTCCTCCTCGCTCCCGGTGGTGTAGGTGCTCACCTTGCCGGAGAGGCGGGTCATCAACGCGACCAGCGCGCTCGACTCCAGGCCGCCCGAGAGCAACGCTGAGGGCCGGCCCGCGAGCCGCCGCTGCACGGCCTGCTCGAGCCGCGCGCGCACCGCGATGCGGGAGGGCTTGCGCAGCGACCCGCCCGGGGTGGGCAGGTCGGACCAGCGCCGCACTTCGGCTCCCTTCGCGTCGAAGCGCAGGAGGTGCCCGGCAGGCAGCTTGCGCACGCCGCTCCAGATGCTGGCCGGCGCCGGCACGTATCCCAGCTCGAGGAAGTCGGAGAGCGCGCCGCGGTCGATCTGCCCGAGCGGCGCCCCCTTTGGGACCTGCGTCCCGAACCAGATCTCGCTGCCCCGCGCGCACCAGAACAGGGAGCGCCCGCCGAAGGCGTCGCGGGCGAGCAGGAGCGAGCGCGTCGCCTCGTCCCAGAAGGCCAGCGCAAAGGAGCCGCGCAAGAGCGGCAGCGCGGCCTCGCCCCGCTGCTGCAAGAGCGGCGACACCTCTTGGGCGAAAATCTCTCCTGCAATTGCGACGCGCTCGGGAAATCCGCGCGCGAGGTCCACGTGCCCGTTCACGCGCGGGGGCCTTCCGGCGGCCGCGACCGCTGTGTGCGCAGGGCCAACGGGTCGCGGCGCGCCTCGCCGTCCGCCGCCCGCGAACGCGTGGTCATCCCGTGCAGCGGCAGCGGCGCGCCGCAGCGCGGACAGGCCGCAGGCTTGAGGTTGCGCACCATGCGGCCGCAGGCCCCACAGAAGCGGATCAGGTACAGGTAGCCGACCGCGACCAACGCGACGGCGAGCAGCAGGGCCAGCCGGAATCCCGGAGACGCGCGGGTCAAGAGGCCCTTCTGCGCGGCGCTGTAGATCAGCGCGCCGGCGAGCGCCAAGAGCGTCGCCCGCAGCATCAGGCGCTTGACCACGCCGCGCGTCCGCCCCAGCGCCAGGAACCAGAGCCAGGCCACCGCCGCGGCGGCGACCGGCGCAATCCACAGACCCTGCACGGGACGGGTTTAGGCCGCCGTGCAGGTCAAGGCAAGCGGCTCCTTAGAACAACCGAGCGCGCAGCCGGCGCAAGCGCGCCATGCGGCGGCGTCCCTTGTGCTTCATCGGTTCCCCCCCGGAAACGAGATCAGAGTATCCGCGATGCGCGCGGCTGCGCGACCGTCCCACAGCTCGGGGATGCGGCCCTGCTTGCCGCGGCCCTCCAGCACCTCCCGCGCCGCGGCCACGGCCTTGCGGGGATCGGTGCCCACCAGCTGGTTGGTGCCCACCTCCACCGTCACCGGCCGTTCGGTGTTCTCCCGCAAGGTGAGGCAGGGAACGCCCAGGGCGGTGGTCTCCTCCTGGATGCCGCCGGAGTCGGTCATCACCAGCCTGGCCTCGGCGACCAACGCGAGGAAGTCGAGGTACCCGAGCGGCTCCACCAGCTTGAGGCCCCTGGCCTCGAATCCCGCGGGCAGGCGGGAGCGCGTCCGGGGATGGATGGGGAAGACCACCGGCACCCGCGCCGACACCTCTTGCAGCGCCGAGAGGAGCCTCGCCAGGGCTTCGGGATCGTCCACGTTGGAAGGCCGGTGCAGCGTCGCCAGCGCGTAGCCTTTCGGCTGGATTTCGAGCCGCTGGTGGATGCGGCTCTCGCGGGCGCGCGGCAGGGCGGCGGCGAGCGAGTCGATCATCACGTTGCCGACGAAGTGCACCCGCGACATCTCGATGCCCTCGGCGCGGAGGTTCTCGTCGCCATCGCGCGAGGGGGTGAAGAGCAGCGCGCTCAGCCGATCGGTGAGCACGCGGTTGACCTCCTCCGGCATGCTCCAGTCGCGCGAGCGCAGCCCCGCCTCCACGTGCGCGATGGCGATGCCCAGCTTGGCGGCCACCAGCGCCACGGCGATGGTGCTGTTCACGTCGCCCGCCACCACCACCACGTCCGGCTTCTCGCGCAGGAGGACCGGCTCCACCTCCACCATCACCTTGGCGGTCTGCTGCGCGTGCGAGCCCGAGCCGACCCCCAGGTGCACGTCGGGATCGGGCATGCCCAGGTCGCGGAAGAACACGTCGGACATCTTCGCGTCGTAATGCTGGCCGGTGTGCACCAGGATCTGGTGGACCCCTTCGCGCTTGCGCAGCTCCGCGAGGATGGGAGCCACCTTCATGAAATTGGGGCGCGCGCCCACCACGTGGAGGATCTTCACGCAGCTACCGTGCGCACGGCCGCCCGGGGCTGCAAGGCGCGCTGTTATACAGAGGACGTGGCGGCTGAACGCGACCCGAACCTCATCCACTACGAGGTGGAGCCCAATTACGAGGGGTGGACGCTCGCCGCGTACGTCGCCGAGAAGCTGAAGCGGCCCCTGCCGCCGGATCGGCTGGAGCGGCTCCTGCGCGGACGCTCGCTGGTCCACACCGAGCCCGAGCTCCTGCCGGAAACGAAGATCTGGCCCGGCCTGCGATTCGCCCTGCGCAAGCGGAGCCCCGGCGACGTGGGCGAGCCTTTGCCGCTTGCGGTCGTCTACGAGGACGAGGCAATGCTGGTGGTGGACAAGCCCGCCGGCCTCGCCGTCCATCCCACGGCCCGCTACCACGTGAGCACCCTGACCTGGGCGCTGGCGGAGCGCCACCGCAACGCGGCGGGCCAGAAGCCCGACCCGGCGCATCGGCTGGACCGCGAGACCAGCGGGCTCTTGGTCTGCGGACGTTCGCCTTTGCACACGCGCAGGCTCAAGGCGGCCTTCGCCACGCGGCAGGTGGAAAAGGCCTATCTGGCGCTGGTGGAAGGGTCGCCGCCGGACGACCGCTTCGACGTCGATTTTCCCCTGCGGGTGGGCGGGGGGCGGGTCAAGGTGAAGGTGCACGTCGATCCCGCCGGCGCCCCGTCGGTGACCAGCTGCGAGGTGATGGAGCGCTACCAGGGCGTGACCATGCTGCGCTGCGTGCCCCGGACGGGCAGGCAGCACCAGATCCGCGCCCACCTCCTGGCGGCGGGGTTCCCGCTGGTGGGCGACAAGCTCTACGGGCCGTCCGAGGAGATCTTCCTGCGCCTCGCGGAGAGCGACGGCACGCCCGCGCCCCCCGGCATGTTCGACGACCTGATCACGCCGGAGGAGCGCGCGCGGCTGCGACTGTGGCGGCAGGCGCTGCACGCCGCGGAGCTGTCCCTGCCCCACCCCGTCACCGGAGAGAGATTGCGCCTGCAGGCGCCGCTGCCCGCCGACATCGCGGCGTTGCTGGCGACGCTCAAGCCGCTTTCGCGCTGACCGACCGGAACCAGTCCACCACCGCGCCCAGCCCCTGCCCGAGCTGGACCCGCGGCTCGTATCCGAGCAGGGCGCGGGCCCGGGAGATGTCGGACGACGATTCCCGCAGATCCCCGGCGCGCGGCGGCTGGTGCTCGATCTCCAGATGCGCCACCGACGGCCCGATCACCTGCCTGAGCGTGGCGATCAGGTCCACCAGCGAGGAGCTCTTTCCGCTGCCGACGTTGATCACCTGCCCCGGCGCTTTCTCGCTGACGGCGGCCAACAGATTCGCGCGCACCACGTCGCTGACGTGCACGAAGTCGCGCGTCTGCAGCCCGTCTCCGAAGACGATGGGCCGCTGGCCCAGAAGGAGCCGGGTGGCGAAGCGGGGAATGGCCGCCGCATACTCGCTCTTCGGGTCCTGGCGAGGGCCGTAGACGTTGAAGAAGCGCAGAGCGACGCAGGGCACCCCGTAGGCGTGCGTGTAGGTCTGCGCGTACAGCTCGCAGGCGATCTTCTGCGCGGCGTACGGGCTCATCGGGCGCGGGAGCAGTCCCTCGTGCTTGGGCTGCTCGGGGCCGTCGCCGTAAGCGGCGCAGGAGCAGGCCAGCACCACGCGCTGCGTGCCGGATCGGCGCGCGGCCTCCAGCACGTTCACGGTGCCGCCCACGTTGACGGCCGTGGTCCGCTCGGGCTCCGCCATGGAGAGGGGCACCGAAGGGATTGCGGCGAGGTGGAACACCCACTTTGCCCCCTCGATGGCGCCGCGCGCCGCCGCGGGATCGGCGATGGAGCCTTCCAACAGCCTGAATTTGGGATATTGCGACAGCAGGGCCGCGTTCTCCCGCTTGCCGCTGGAGAAGTCGTCGAGCCCCGTCACCTCGTGTCCGTCCCGGAGCAGCGCCTCCGTCAGATGCCCGCCGATGAACCCAGCCGCCCCGGTCACGCAGATCTTCGCCACTTACAACCCCCCACGCTTTTAGCGGGAAGAGGCACCTTCATTCGCCGGAGCCACGGAGAAGGAAACGCCGCACGCCACGCGGCCCTCCGGGGTGTCCAGCTTCTTGCAGTCACAGGAGTTGCTGTCCAGGAGCTCCTGGCAGAGCTGCTCGTCCTGCGGCCGCACGTTGAAGATCCCCTCCTGATCCCGCGCCTTTTGCGAACAGTTCGCCCTCGATGGATCGTCGGGCTGGCAGCTGCAGATCTGGTCCGCGAGCTTGAGGCAGGCGTTCCCGCAGCCGGCAGCCAGCAGGACAGTGAGCATGCCGGCGAGCGGGAGCAAGGGGCCGAGGCGTCTCATGGCGGCCCGCGATCTAACACGACTTCCCACCGGGCGGGCTAAAAGAGCCGGATGCGATTCGTCTGGCTGCACGGATTCGCCAGCGGCCCCACTTCCAGCAAAGGGCAGTTCGTCCGCGCGCGCCTGTTGGAGCGAGGCATCGAGCTTTCGCTGCCCGATCTCAACGAGCCGGGCTTCTTCGACCTGACGGTCACGCGGATGCTGGGCCAGCTCGATGCGCTCCTCGCCGGGAACGATCCGGTGGTCCTCTTCGGGTCGTCGCTCGGTGGCTTCACCGCGGCCACCTGGGCAGCCACGCGACCGGGGCGGGTGGAGGCCCTGGTGCTATTGGCGCCCGCCTTCGATCTGGGCCCGCGCTGGGAACAGCGCATGGGCAACGACGCTGCGCGTTGGCGCGCCGCCGGCAGCTACACCTTCGACCACTACGCACGCGGCCGCAAGGAGGAGCTCTCCATCGGCTTCCTCGAGGACGCCTTGGGCTACGCGAGCTTCCCGCTTCCCCGCTGTCCCACGCTGGTGATCCAGGGGATCCGCGACGATGTGGTGGATCCCGGGCTGGCGCGCGAGTTCACGCGGCGCATGGGAGACCGGGCGCAGCTGGCGTTGCTCGACGAAGGGCACGAGCTGAACGCCGACCTGCCCGGGCTCTGGCGGCGGCTCGACGGCTTCCTGGAATCCTACGCGCCGCGCCCGACGCCGAAGTAGGTGAAGCCCTGCTCGCGCAGGCGGGCGGGGTTCCAGATGTTGCGGCCGTCGAAGAGCACCGGCTGCTTCATGGCGGCCTTGATGCGGGCGAAATCGGGCTGGCGGAACTCGTTCCACTCCGTCACCAGGAAGAGCGCGTCCGCGCCCTCCGCGGCGCTGTAGGGGTTCTGCACGAACTGGACGCGATCGGCGCCGAGCTGGCGCCGCGCGTTGTCCATCGCCACCGGATCGTGGGCCGCGACCGTGGCGCCCTCCGCCAGGAGCTCCTCGATGAGCGAGAGCGCCGGCGCCTGGCGCAGGTCGTCCGTCTTCGGCTTGAAGGCCAGGCCCCAGACCGCGAACTTCTTGCCCCGCAGCCTGCCGGCGCCGAAGTGCTGCTTCGCCTTCTGCGCCAGGAGGCGCTTCTGGCGATCGTTGATCGCGTCCACCGCGGAGAGGAGCGTGAAATCCAGGCCGTTGGAGCGGGCGGTGGCGATGAGCGCCTTCACGTCCTTGGGAAAGCAGCTCCCGCCGTAGCCGCAGCCGGGGAAGAGGAACTTCTGCCCGATGCGCTCGTCCGAGCCCATCGCCTTGCGCACCGAGTCCACGTCCGCGCCGACCCGCTCGCAGAGCATGGCCACCTCGTTCATGAAGGAGATGCGGGCGGCCAGCATGGCGTTGGCGGCGTACTTGGTCAGCTCGGCCGAGCGGGGATCCATGAAGTAGATGGGGCTCTCGGTGCGCACGAAGGGCGCGTAGAGCTCGGACATGATGGTGCGGGCGTGCTCGCTGGGCGAGCCGATGACGATCCGGTCGGGCTTGAGGAAGTCGTCAATGGCGGCGCCTTCCTTGAGGAACTCGGGGTTGGAGACGACGTCGATCTCCACCTTGGTCCGCGCGCCGATCTCCGCCTGCATGCGGGCGGCGGTCCCCACCGGGACGGTGCTCTTGTTGACCACCACCGTGTAGCGCTGGGCAGCGTCGGCGATCTGGTGGGCCACGCCCATGGCGGCGCGCAGGTCGGCGTTGCCGTCGTCGCCCTGCGGCGTGCCGACGGCGATGAAGACCACCTCGGCGCTGCGCACCGCATCGGACAGCCCGGTCGAGAAGCTCAGCCGTTCGGCGGCGATGTTCTTGTGCAAGAGCTCGTCGAGCCCCGGCTCGTAGATGGGACTCTTCCCCTGCCGGAGCGAGTCGATCTTGGCTTCGTCGACGTCGACACAGATCACGGTGTGACCCGAATCCGCGAAGCAAACCCCTGCCACCAGCCCGACGTATCCGGTTCCCACCACGGCAATGCGCATCTTGTAGTTCTACAACCCATCCGCAGATCGAGTCGAGCGCACCTCTTGCATGCACCCTCGATCAGGGTCCCAGATGATCTCAAGCCCTATTCGACGGTGACGGATTTGGCGAGGTTGCGCGGTTGGTCGACGTCGGTGCCGCGGTGGTCGGCTACGTGGTAGCTGAAGAGCTGGGTGGGGATCACCGAGATGATCGGCATCAAGAGCGGGTTGGCCTGCGGCACCGGAATAGCGGCCTCGGCCAGCGCCGGCACCTGCTTGTCGCCCTCGCTGTGGATGGCGATCACCCGCCCACCGCGCGCCCGCACCTCTTGAAGATTGCCGAGGATCTTCTCGTAGTTCACGCCCGGCTCCGCCGCTGAGTCGCGCGGCGCCAGCACCATCACCGGCATGTTCTCGTCGATCAGCGCAATGGGCCCGTGCTTCATCTCGCCCGCGGCGTAGCCCTCGGCGTGGATGTAGGAGATCTCCTTCAGCTTGAGCGCGCCTTCCAGCGCCACCGGGTACTGCGGTCCGCGGCCGAGGAAGAGCAGGTCGCGCGCGCTGGAGAACTTGTAGGCCGCCTGCTTGATGGCGTCCTCGTACTTGAGCACGCGCTCCACCAGCATCGGCACCTCGTTGAGCGCCTGTAGGTGAAGCTGCGCGTCCGCCGCGCTGAGCGTGCCGCGCAGCCGGCCCAGCCGCACCGCCAAGAGGAAGAACGCCGCCAGCTGCGTGGTGAAGGCCTTGGTGGAGGCCACGCCGATCTCCGGCCCCGCGTGCGTGTAGAGCACGTCGTCCGCCTCGCGGGCGATGGCGCTGCCGACCACGTTGCAGATGGCCAGCCCGCGCGCCCCGCGCGACTTGGCCTCGCGGAAGCTGCCCAGGGTGTCCGCCGTCTCGCCCGACTGCGAAACCGCGACGCAGAGCGTGTTGCCGTCGACCAGCGGCTGCCGGTAGCGGAACTCGGAGGCCAGGTCCACCTCGACCGGGATCCGCGCCAGCGTCTCAATCATCAGCTTGCCGGTGAGCGAGGCGTGCCAGGAGGTGCCGCAGGCGACGATCTGCACCTTGGTGAGCCGCTGCACGAACTTCTGGTCGAGGTGGCAGCCGTCGAGATAGACGTCGCCCTCCTCGATGCTGGCGCGGCCGCGGATGGTGTCGGTGAGCGCGCGCGCCTGCTCGTGGATCTCCTTGTGCATGAAGTGCTTGTGGCCGTTCTTCTCGGCCATGGTGGGCGTCCAGTCGATGCGCTTGACGCCGCGGGAGAGCTTCTGGCCGGCCTTGTCGGTCAGCTCCACCGAACCCTTGGTGATGACCGCGAAGTCGCCCTCCTCCAGGTAGATGACGTCGCGGGTGTGCGCCAGGATCGCGGGCACATCCGAAGCGACGAAGTTGCAATGCTCGCCCAGGCCCACCACCAGCGGGCTCGCGTTCTTGGAGACCACCAGCATGTCGGGGAACTTCTCCGACACCACCGCCAGCGCGTAGGTACCCTTCACGTGGCGCAGCGCCGCGCGGACCGCGTCGGGCAGACCCTGCCCCTTCTCGATCTCCACGTGGATGAGGTGGGCGAAGATCTCGGTGTCGGTCTCCGAGCTGAAGTGATGACCGGCCTTGGAGAGCATTTCCTTGAGCTCGAGATGGTTCTCGATGATGCCGTTGTGCACCACCGCCACCCCGCCGAACTTGTGCGGATGGGCGTTCTCGTCGGAGGGCTTCCCGTGCGTGGCCCAGCGGGTGTGGCCGATGCCGGTCGCGCCCTTGGGCATCGACTCGCCGAGCCGCTTCTCGAGATTGATCAGCTTGCCCTTGGCCCGCACCACCGAGAGGCCCTTCTCCCCCAGCACCGCCACGCCCGCCGAGTCGTACCCGCGGTACTCCAGCTTGCGCAGCCCCTCCACCAGAAGGCCCGCGCAGTGCTCCTCGCCCACGTATCCCACGATGCCGCACATGATCTACTTCTCCTGGTCTGTCTTGGACGCCTTGCGAGGCGCCTTCTTCGCAACCCAGCCCTCGATGTTCCGCTGCTTGCCGGCGCTCACCGCCAGCGCTCCCGCCGGAACATCCTCCCGCACCGTCGCGCCGGTGCCCACGTATGCGTCCTTGCCGACCGTCACCGGGGCCACCAGCTGCGTGTCGCTGCCGATGAAGGCCCCGTCTTCAATCGTCGTCTGGTGCTTGTTCTTCCCGTCGTAGTTGCAGGTGATGGTTCCCGCGCCGATGTTGCAGCCCTCGCCGATGATCGCGTCGCCCAGGTACGTCAGGTGGTTGGCCTTGCTGCCCTTGCCCAGAACCGTCTTCTTCAGCTCCACGAAGTTGCCGACGTGCGCCTGCTCGGCAAGTTGTGCACCGGGCCGCAGCCGCGCAAAGGGCCCCACCGTGGCGCCGGGCCCGATGCGGGCCTCGTTCATGTGCGTGTAGGGCAGGATCTGGGCCCCGTCCTCGATCTCGCTGTCCACGATCACGCAGCCCTGCCCGATGCGGACTCCGCGCCCCACCCGGGTCTTGCCCCGCAGGGACACCATCGGCTCCAGCACGGTGTCCGCGCCCACCTCGATGCCCTCGTCGACGTAGGTGACGGCCGGATCGTGAAAGCTGACCCCGTCCTTCATCAGCTGCGCGTTGCGGCGTTCGCGCAATTGCGCCGCGCTCCAGGCGAGCTGCGCCCGATCGTTGACACCAGACACTTCGGCCTCCTCGGCTTCCACTGCCACGGCGCGGCCTTTTTCCACGATGTCGGTCAGATAGTACTCGCCTTGCGCGTTCCCGCGACCCACGCCGTGGAGGGCTTTGAAGAGGAACCTCGCATCGGCCAGGTAGATGCTCGCGTTGACCTCGTCGATGCGGCGCTCCGCCTCCGAGGCGTCTTTCTCCTCGACGATTCGGGCCACCTCGCCGTTCTGCTTGCGGACGATGCGGCCGTAGCCCTTCGGGTTCCGCGCGCGGCACGCGAGCAGCGCGACGTCCGCGTCCCCCTTGGCCGCCACCAGCTTGCGCAGCGTCTCGGCGCGGACCAGCGGCACGTCGGCGGCGAGGATGAGCACGTTGCCCTCGAAGCCCCGCAGCGCCTCCTCGGCGCAGAGCACCGCGTGTCCCGTCCCGAGCTGCTCCGCCTGCACCGCGAAGCGCAGCGGCGCCCCCGGAAACTGCCGCGACAGTCCCTGCTCCACCGCCTGCGCCTGGTGGCCCACCACCGCCACCACCGGCGACGCGTCCAGCGCCAGCGCGGCGCGGATGGGGAAGAACGCGATGGGCCGGCCGCACACCTCGTGCAGCACCTTGGCAAGGTCCGACTTCATCCGGGTGCCCTTGCCGGCTGCGAGCACGACCGCCGCGAGATTCTGTCCGCCTTGCGACACAGTCCTCCCCCTCGTCACGTACCTGGGTTTGGTAGGCAGTCAGCGAGCTGCTGCCAAGTGCATTCCACATGCTAGCGTCTTCAGATGCTGGTCGATCTGCACCTGCACGCAGACGGCATCCGCGCAGAAGACCTCGCTACCCTGGCGTATTTCGGGGTGAAAGCGGCGGTCACCTGCGCGCGCGACACCGGCGGCGGCGGGACGGCGGATCTCCTTCGCCACTGGGACGGCCTGGTCCACACGGAGACGCAGCGCCTCAAGCTGGCAGGCATCCGCCCGCTGGTGGCGCTGGCGCTGCACCCGGCACGCATCCCCTGGCACGGCGTCGACGAGCTCCTGCACCTCTTGCCGCACTACTTCGACGACCCGCGCGTGGTGGCGCTGGGCGAGATCGGCCTCCACGAGGGCAGCGTCCGCGAGGAGGAGGTCTTCTCCCGGCAGCTGGAGCTGGCGGCGCGGCTGCAGAAGCCGGTCATCGTGCACACGCCGGGCCGCGAGAAGCTGCAGCGGACGCGGCGGATGCTGGCGCTGATCCGGGAGTCGCCGCTTCTGCCGGCGCAGGCACTGATCGACCACGTCAGCGCCGAGACCTTCCCGCTGGTGCGCGGCATGGGCTGCTGGGCGGGACTCACGCTGCAGCCCGATCTCTTCGACGCCCCATCGGCAGCGGCCGTGATCGCAAAGCAGGGGCCGGAGCGGATCGTGCTGACCAGCGACATCGGCGAGGGCGCCACCGATCTGCTGGCGCTCCCCAAGGCGGCCGATGCCCTCAAGGCCGCCGGCCTCAGCGCCGAGCTGCGCGACACCCTGCTGTGGCGGGGCCCGCTCCAGTTCCTGGGCCAGAAGTCGCTGTAGGCCCTTTCATACATTGAGGCAACCCTGCGAGGCCACGTAGGCTTTCCCCTCGACCTGCGCAGCGCTCTCCCTGTCCGGGAGGGCCTGCCTGGCCGGGAAGGGGCGGCGCTCCCGCTGTGGGGGTGCCGGGGGAAGTCGAAACCGGAGTCCGGGCAAGCAAACCCTCGAGGAGGCGAACTTGCTGGCTCTCGCAACTGCTCTGATCGCGGCGGCACACCCGTCGCTCTTTTTCGGATCTTCCGACGTCCCTGCCCTGCGGCAGGCGGCACAGACCACGCACGCCTCCATCGCCTCGCACATCACGGCGATGCTCAACCAGCACCTCAAGGACCCGACGCCTACGCCGGGCGAGTACGACGACTTCAGATTCCTCGGCACGCAGGTAGCGGTCTGGGCGTTCGGGTACCAACTGACCGGCGACGCGCGCTACGCCGCGATGGCCCGCACGCAGCTGCTCACCTACGCGAGCTGGGCTTCCTGGGACGACGGGGAGATTGCCAGCCTGGGCGGTCCCGATCTCTTCGAGGCCACTCTCTTGATGGGCAATGCCATCGCCTACGACTGGGTCTACGAGACGCTCTCGGCGGCGGACCGCACCACCATCGCCAACAAGATCGGCGTCGAGGCGCAGAAAGTGGCCGTCTACCAGCCGAACGCGTGGTGGCTGCCCGAGTATCTGCAGAACCACAACTGGATCGATCACGCCGGCCTCGGCCTGGCCGCCTTGGCGCTGACCGGCGAGGACGCGCGCGCGACGGGCTGGCTGCAGCTGGTCCGCGACGACATGGACGCGCTGCAGGGCTCCATCGGGCAGATCCCGGAAGGCTCCTGGCACGAGGGCCTGCCTTACGAAGGGTATGGCCTGGGGATGTCGCTGCCCTTCTGGCAGGCGCTGCGCCACGCCGGAAGCGACTACACCGACATCGGCCTCCTGCGCGGCTACGGCAAGTTCGCGCTCTACGCCGGCACGCCCGACGAGCCCAAGCAGGTCATCCTTCCCTTCGGCGACTTCACCCACTGGCCCAACCAGGCCTTCATGGAGATCGCGCGCTTCGCCGCCGCGCGCTTCGGCGACGGATACGCCGAGGCGGCCGCGCAGCGCTACATCAACGCTTACGGCCGCGGCAACTTCCTGCCCGAGCTTTGGTACGACGTCTTCGAGTTCATCTTCTACGACCCGACCGTCGCGCCCATCGATCTGCACACGCTGCCCCTCGACGCCTCGTTCGCGGACATCGGCGCGGCCACCCTCCACACCACCTGGGACGCGGGTGACTTCGCGCTCGGCTTCAAGGCAGGCGTGTTCGGCGGCCGCACCAACTTCGAGCGCCTCGCGGCGGGCGGCTGGCCGGGCGGCTCCATCAACTGGGGCCACGACCACAACGACGACATGGCCTTCTGGCTCTGGGGCCGCGGCGCGTGGCTGGCGCCCGAGGCGATGGGCTACGACGCCGGCAAGAGCACCGACTACACCTTTCCGGCCAACCAGAGCGCCTATCACAACGTGCTGCTGGTCGACGGCGTGGGACAGCTCGGGGACGTGCGGGCCTCCGAGTCGGAATGGAACAACCCCTGGTTCTTCACCCGCCGGTCGGCGCCGCTCTTCACGCCCACCGGGACCGCCGACTACGCCATCGCCGGCGGCGCGGGCAACCAGCTCTTCGCCTCCACCCTGGGGATCACGCGCTGGGACCGGATGGTGGTCCTCGCGCGCGGGCGCTACGCGCTGGTGCGCGACGACATCGAGTCGTCCAAGGCGCACGCCTACGACTGGATCTGCCACTTCAACGACGGCGCCAACGTGGACACCGCCTCGGGGTGGGTGCAGGGCATCGGCAAGAGCGGACAGTCGCTGGGCGTCCGCGTGCTGGCGCCGGCTTCCTGGACCGCCACCACCGGCGCGCAGACGGCGCAGTTGATGGACCAGTTCGATCCCGACGCCTCGGTCTCGTGGGTCCGGGTGCGGCCTTCGGCCAACGCCGCCGCCACCCAGTTCCTCACCGCGCTGATGCCGGTCGCGACCGCGCAGTGGGCGTCCCGCACGCCGGTGAACCGGCTGGACGACGGCGACGCAAGCGCGGGCGCGGTGGTGGCGCCGGGCTCGGCGCTGGAGGAGCGGTGGATCTTCGCCCGCAACGGCGCCGCCGGAAAGACTGCCGGCGATCTGGTCCTGGCAGGAGCCAGGGCCGCGATGGCGGGTCGCGACTCCTCCGGAGCGCCGGTCCGCGCGGTCCTCTTCGGCGCAGGCAGCCTCGCCGATCAGGGCGGCACGCGCCTCCTGCTCTCGACGCGGAGCGCGGATGCCCTCGAGGCGAAGCTCTCCGGATCGTCGCTGGCGGTGACGGGCAACGCGGTGGACGACTTCCAGGCGTTCGCCCCCGCCGCGACCTCCGTCTCACTCAACGGGGTAACGGTGGCGGCGACCTTCGAGTCGGGGATGATCACCTATCCGGCGAGCGCGCCTCCTCCGCCTCCGCCGGCAGATGCCGGTCCTGCCGACGCCGGTCCCGCGGATGCAGGCCCCCCTGACGACAGCAGCGATGCGGGCGATCCCGGCCACCTGTGCGGCGACTGCCTGCCCCCCGCGGATGGCGGCGCAAATCCCCCGCTCGATGGCGGCGTGGGCGTGACGAGGGATGCCGGCACTGCCGTCGATCCTGCCCCGCCCTCTTCCGGCCGGGGACAGGGCTGCTCGCACGCCGGCTCCTCAGCCGGCCTCCTTTCCCTGCTGGGGGCCTTGGCCTTGGCGGGTCGCAGGCGGCGGCGCGGGTGGCGCACGGGAACTTGAGCGCAAAGCCGATGCCGGACAGACTGTCGAGCGAGGGCCTGCCCGCGGCGCAGCAGTGTGCTACGGTGTGGGTGGCGCTCATACGCTCGCCTTACGGGAAGGCGAAGGCCTCGCCCGCGTGTTGCACCTGCCAGCGATGACACACCGGTCCTGCCGCATCCCGATCGCCTCCCTCGCCACGCTGGCGCTGCTTGCGCCTGCCTGCCGCAAGCAGTCCGCCCTGGCGTCGCCGCTGCCGCAAAAGAACGCTGCCGTCGGGAGTCCCTCGGCAGCGGTGGCGAAGCCCCTGGACGCTCCTTCGGCGGACTCCCGGCCGCAGCCACAGCCTCCCGCCGCCCCGTGCGTCGAGGTGGCTGGCGGCGGTGAGCCCAGCCTGCCGGATCTGCTGGAGCAGGCCGGCCGTGACTTCGAGCGGGGCCGCTACGAGGAGGCGCTGGAGTGCGCCCGCGAGGCGACCCGCACCGACCAGACCTCGGTCGCGGCGCACCACTTCCGCGGCGCCGCCCTCGCCGAGCTGGGCCACGTGGAGGAAGCGCGCACCGCCTATTCGCGCGCGCTGGCCATCGATCCCGACGATCCCGAGGTGCTGCGTTCCGCCGCCGATCTGCACGTGCGCCGCCTCGGCTCGCGCGACGACCTGGAACTGGCGCTGCAATACGTGAAGCGCGCGCTGGCCCGGGCGCAGCGCAGCCACGATCGCGCGCTGCTCAAGGAGCTGTTCCTGCTCCAGGCCATGGCGCTCGACGACCTGGGACGTCCTGGCGACGCCCTCGCCGCCGCCAACCGCTCGCTGGAGAACGACCCCAAGGACCGCGAGGCGCGGCGCGAGAAGGGCGTGGCGCTGTTCGAGCTCTGCCGCTTCGATCAGGCCCGCACCGAGCTCTCCAAGCTGGCCGGGGAGGAGCCCGATGCGTGGGCGGAGCACTATCTCGGCTTGATCGCCGAGCGGGCCCACGACGACGTCGCCGCCGCAGCGCACTTCGCCCGCGCGCAGAAGCTGGACCCGGACGCCTTCAAGGCCACCGCGCAGGCGGGGCGCAGCGTCTTCCAGCAAATCGTTCAGGACGAGGTGGAGAAGCTCCCGGCCGAGATCAAGGCGGGCCTTTCGCGCTCCAACTTCGAGGTGACCGATCTGCCTGAGGTGACCGACCTGACCGCAACCGATCCGCCGCTGTCGCCGGGCATCCTCGGGCTCTTCCGACCGCCGCCCGACAGCGCGGCGCCCGATGCGCGGCCCAGCATCCTCCTCTACCGCCGCAACCTCTCCCGTGCCGCGCACAACGACGACGAGCTGCACCGCGAGGTGCGCGACACCCTGATGCACGAGGTCGGGCACCTCAACGGCGAAGACGACGAGCAACTCCGGGACAGGGGCCTCTAGCCGATGGCGAGCGCGCCATGAAGATGATCGACGTGGGAGAGAAGCAGCGCACCTCGCGCGTGGCGGTCGCGCGGGCCGAGTTGCGCTGCGCCCGCGAGACGCTCAAGCTGCTCAACGAAGGCCGGCTGGAGAAGGGCGACGCCCTGGCCGCGGCGCGGCTGGCCGGAATCATGGCCGCGAAGCGCACTCCCGACATCCTGCCTCTCTGCCACCCCATCGTGCTCGCGGGCGCCGACGTCGAGGTGGCGTGCGACGAGAGCGTTGGCCTGGTGCGCATCGAGGCGCGCGTGCACGCGGTGGAGCGCACCGGGGTGGAGATGGAGGCGCTGACCGCCGCCATGGCCGCGGCGCTGACCATCTACGACATGGCCAAGCGCATCGACCGCGGCATGGAGGTGGTCTCGGTGCGGCTGGTGCACAAGAGCGGCGGCCGCAGCGGCGAGTGGAACCGCGAGGACGAAGCGCCGCAGCCGCGTCCCAACGAGCCGCTCACGCCTCCGCCCCGGGCTGCGAAGAAGCTGGGGCGGTAACGCCCACCTCTCAGTGTCCGCCGCCGCTGCTGAGGAAGCGCTCGGCGTCGATGGCCGCCATGCAGCCGGTGCCGGCAGCGGTCACGGCCTGGCGGTACACCGGATCGGCCGCATCGCCCGCCGCGAACACGCCGGGGACGCTGGTGCGGGTGGTGCCGGGCGTGATCTTCAAGTAGCCGACCTCGTCCATCGCCAGCTGTCCCTTGAAGAGCGAAGTGTTGGGCTCGTGCCCGATGGCGATGAAGAGGCCGCCGAGCGGGATCTCGCGGATCTGGCCGGTCTGCGTGTCCTTGGTGCGAACGCCGCGCACGCCGGTCTGTTTTTCGCCCAGCACCTCGACAATCTCCTGGTTCCAGGCCCAGGAGATGTTCGGGTTGGCCATGGCGCGGTCCTGCATGACCTTGCTGGCGCGCAGCGTGTCGCGGCGGTGGATGACCTTCACCTTGCCGCACATCTTGGTGAGGAAGAGTGCCTCCTCCATGGCGGTGTCGCCGCCGCCCACCACCCCCACCTCCTTGCCACGGAAGAAGAAGCCGTCGCAGGTGGCGCAGGCAGAGACGCCGTGGCCGGAGAGGTGCTTCTCGGAGGGGATGTCCAGCCACTTGGCGGAGGCGCCGGTGGCGACGATCACCGTCTCGGCCAGCATGTGGTGGCCTTCGCCTTCGACGTGGAAGGGGCGCTTCGTGAGATCCACCTTCGTGACCACGCCGTCGATGATCTGCGTTCCGAAACGCTCCGATTGCGCGCGGAAGAGCTCCATCATCTCGGGGCCCAGGATTCCCTTTGGGAAGCCGGGATAGTTCTCCACGTCGGTCGTGATGGTCAGCTGTCCACCGGGCTGCAGGCCGGAGAAGAGGACCGGCTTCAAATTGGCACGGGCGGCATAGATGGCTGCGGTGTAGCCCGCCGGCCCGGATCCAATGATGACGACCTGGTGCTTCTCCACGATGGCTCCTTGCGCCGAAAATGGCGGCGGAGTGTACTCCGAAAGCGCGCGGCGGACCTGCGCTTCTGCTACAGTCCCGGCCCGTCGAGGACACGCTTGGATCCCGCCCAGCTCAAAAAGATTCCGCTCTTCGCCAACCTCACGCCGGATCACCTGACCAAGGTGGCCAACATCGCCACGCAGAAGCAGGTACGGGCCAACGAGAAGATCTTCCAGGAGACCGAGGTGGGGACGGAGATGTACCTGATCGCCTCCGGCAAGGTGCGCATCTCCAAGATGGTGCCGGGAGTCGGGGAGGAGGCGCTCGCCATCCTCGAGCCGGGCAGCTACTTCGGCGAGATGGCGCTGATCGACGATACGCCGCGCAGCGCCGACGCCACCGCGCACATGCCCTGCACGCTCTACATCATCCAGAAGGCCGACCTGGAAGAGCTGATGTTCCTGCACAAGGACCTGGCATACGAGCTGCTCTGGACCTTCGTGCGCACCCTATCGGCGCGGCTCCGCGAGACCAACGACAAGATCAAGGCCTTCTTCGCCCTCTCCGCCCGCTTCTAAAAAATAAAAAAAATTTTTTTTTTCGTCCGGATCGGGACCGGGGGTCTCGTTCCGGGACGCCGATTTCCGGACGTCTCCGTCGGAGAGGGGCTGGCACGGCCGCTGCACTTGCTTCGCACCGTGTCCCACGCCGAGCGCATCCTCAGCGAAGGTTCCTCGGGCCTGGCCGATGCCGAGCTGGTGCGGCTGGTGCTGGGCGCGCGCGACCAGCTGGTGGCGGCGCGGCTCCTCGCGCGCGGGCTTCCGGCGCTGCGCCGGGCCACCCCTGGCGAGCTGCTGCTCACC
>DASRTX010000319.1:0-28583 GCA_035655715.1 Myxococcales bacterium
GGAGCAGGTGAAGCGCGCCTCCGGCGTCGTCTTGAAGGCAGCATCGGGCGCTTGACCAGCGCGGACGATGAAGACCTGCGCCACGCGCGGCGCGACAGGGGGCAACGGCGCCTCCGACGTCAGCCCCTGCGCGCGAAGCCACGCCCGCAGCTTGCTGCCGCCCTTACCCGCAGGCACGAAGAACAGGCGCGCCCGGTACGCGTCGTGGACCACGGTCCCGTCGCGCGAAGCCATCGCGGCCACGCCTCGTCGCAGATGGGAGAATTCGTCGCCCGCCACGGGCGCAAGTGTACCGTACTGGCCTACCTGGGCTGCGCTGCCATCCGCGCGACGATGCTCGCCGGCTGGAGCTTGTACCAGCCTTCGCGGGCGACCAGCTTCCACACCTGCTCGCGAAGCCGATCGCGCACTTCCCGAAGCCGCGCCGGCGGAAGCTTGCGCGGGTCCGGCACGTCCCACCTCTCGGCGCGGACGCCGGGCACCGGGAACGAAGGCGCATCCGCGAACGTCACCACCATGAAGGCGGATCTGAGGTCCTCGGGCTTCACCACCCGAGGCGGAACGGCGTCGATGCCGACGTCGCTCATCGCCTCGACGACCTCGCGGCCGACCGGAGGCTCGTGGAGGAGCGCGCCGGCCATGCCGCGCACCAGCGAAGGAAGGGTGAAAGCGTTGAAGAACCCCGCGGCCATCGCGGTCCTTGCCGCGTCATGGAGACTCGTGAAGACGACGAGTTTCATCATCTAGCTCGGAGTAGAGGGGTGCCAGCGGCGCGAAATATGTCGCCTGCGGATCTGCTTGTCCACGACGAGCGCGTGCGCCTGCGCAAACTTCACTGTCCCGTCACAAAAACGTTCCGGCAAGCGCGCATCCAAGCGCTTCGTCGTCGCGGGAGAAACCGTCTGAGCGACCTGAGACCTTAGTCGGGGGGGCTGCGAGTGGCGGATGGATGGAGGGTCGAGCGCCAATCGGACGTGCGGGGAGAGTGTTCATTCTCTCATTGGGAAAACCGCACGCACCTAGGATTTCCACGCGTGAACAAATGCATCCGCCGGTGACGGCGCGTGCGAGCACTTGGAATGAACACCCGCCGCTGACGGAAAACGCGTAGCCGCTGTCGATCCCGGGACGCGGGAGCCGCGTGCTCGTCCAGGCGCTGTTCGCGTGACGGTCGCAAGGGCGTACTGGCTGGCCCGCGCGTCCACGACGACCCGGCTCACCTCCAGAGGGCGCGCGTGCAGATCCAATCGAAGGAGGGGTTCGAAAATGTCTCGCAAGCCCAGAACCATCAGATGGGTGCTGCGGATCGCCGGAGCGCTCTTGTTGCTCACGGGAGCCCGCGCCGAAGCGCAATGCACCTCAACCGTGTTCGCGAACGTGGTGGCGTTCGATCAGCCGCTCATGTTCAACCGGTTGGGGGCCCAGGACATCAACGGCATGGTGTACGCGCTGCGGCGCGACGTGATCAACCTCGATACCCGCCTCCCGCTGACGGCGGGCGGCGCCGCGACGCCGGGCCACGTGGCCATTCGCCCCGACAAGCACCCCAGGCCCGTCGTGCTTCGCGTCGCGGCAGGCAGCTGCCTGCAAGTGAGCTTCCAGAACCTGCTCACGCCGGCGGCCAACCCCAGGCAGCCACCGCTGCTCTTCAACAACGAGCCCTTCAACCTCGCCATCGACGATCAGGTCGCCGACCGCTTCGCCGGCTTCCACCCCTCGGGGCTCGAGCTGGTCAACAGCATCAACTCCGACAGCTCGTTCACCGGCACGAACGTCAACAGCCTGGTCCGCGCGGGCGGCACCGGTGTCTTCACCTTCCTCGCGCCGCACGAAGGAGCTTTCCTGGTATCGAGCTACGGCGCCACCTTCGGCGGCGAGGGTTCGACCGGTCAGTCCTCATCGGGCCTGTTCGGCGCCGTCAACGTGGAGCCGGTCGGCGCCCGGTTCTTCCGGAGCCAGGTGACGGAAGAGGAGCTGCGCCTCGCCACCATCAACCACACCGCCGCCGGTCAGCCGATCATCAACTACAACGCGACCTATCCCAACGACTGCCCCAACGGCGTCTGGTGCAAGGAGGGGAAGGCGGGCCTGCCGGTCCTGGCCATCCTCAATGGAACCGAGATCGTGCACGCCGACATCAGCGCGATCATCGCGGGCCCGAACCCGGACGGGACCTTTCCGCCTTCCACCTATCCGCTGGAGAGCGTGGGAAAGAGGAACCCGTCGGTCCCCAATCGCCTGGAGGCCTTCCGCGAGTTCACGGTGGTCTTCCACGACGAGAACACCGTGGCGCAGGCATTCCCCGGCTTCTACGAGGATCCGGTGCTCAAGCATACGCTGCACTCGGTTCGCGACGCCTTCATGATCAACTACGGCTCCGGTGGCATCGGCACCGAGATCCTGGCCAACCGGCTCCGCGTCGGTCCCATGCACGACTGCCTGGACTGCGCCTTCGAGGAGTTCTTCCTCAGCTCCTGGACGGTGTCGGATCCCGCCATGGTGGTGGACGTCCCCGCCAACATCGGCCTGGAGAACTGCGGGCCGGCCAGGGGGGCGGCCTGCGCCAAGGTCGGGCCGAAGGCGAACAAGGCCTTCTATCCCGACGACCCCTCCAACGTGCACCACTCCTACCAGAACGACTTCGTCAAGTTCCGCAACACGCATAGCGGCGCCGAGCACCACATGTTCCACCTGCACAACCACCAGTGGCTGTTCGACGCCAACGACGACGACTCCAACTACCTCGACGTGCAGGCCATCGGCTCGAGCTCGGGGTACACGTACGAGATCGCCTTCGGCGGCAGCGGGAACCGGAACAAGACGGCCGGGGACGCCATCTTCCACTGCCACTTCTATCCGCACTTCGCCCAGGGGATGTGGGAGCTGTGGCGCAACCATGACGTCCTCGAAACCGGCACCGTGCTGGCCGTGAGCGGAGGCGGGTTCCACACCACGCCCTTCGCGCTGCAGGACGGAACGCCCGCGGTCGATCCCGCCAACAATCTCCGCGTGCGTGCCCTGCCGGACGGTGAGATCGCCGTCGGCACGCCCATCCCCGCGCTGGTCCCGCTTCCGGGCAAGGCGATGCCGGTGGTCCCGGGGCGCGTGAACATCAAGCCGCGCGTGGTGAACGGCCACCCGGTGGGGAGCGTGGCGGTCATCAATCGGGCGGACACCAGCGCCGACTTCGTCGACGCGGACTTCAACCGCACCGGGCTCAGGAATCCCGGCTACCCGTTCTGGATCGCCGGCATCGAGCACACCGTGGGTCAACGCTCGACCACGCCCGTGCTCGACATGCTGCCTGACGGCGCCAATCCGCAGAACGGCGGCTGGGACGGCGGGCTCCCCAGGCACACCCTGGACGGCTTCGCGGCCGGCGGGGTGGCCGTATCGGTCGAAACCCGGCTGAGCTTCGAGAAGGAGCTGAAGAAGGCGAAGGCAGTCTTCTTCCCCGAGACGGGCACAGACGTGGAGCGCGCCGCCATGGCCTTCCACTCCGTCCGCGCCCGCGTCAGCACGGCGAACCTGATCCCCAGCGGCACCGTAGCGGCGAAGTACATCACCAACGGCGCGCCGCCGCAGCCGGGAGCGCCCTTCTTCGAGCCTTGCATCGACGACGCTGGGGTGCTCCTCAAGGCAGGAGTCACGGGGCATTTCTTCGACGGCAATGGCGGCCTCGGCATCACCGGCAGCTCCGTGTTCAACGTGGACCACCCGCGCGTCTACAAGGCGGCGGCCTTCCAGTACGACGCGGTCTTCAACAAGGTGGCCTGGCACCTGCCCCAGGAGCGCATCCTCGCGCTCTGGCAGGACGTGGTGCCCACCATCCAGAAGCAGCGGGGCGGCGAGCCGATGGTGCTGCGCAACGACACCTTCGACTGCACGAAGTACCTGCACGTGAACCTGGTCCCCAAGATCTACGAGTTGGACGACTTCCAGGTGCGCACGCCCACCGACGTCATCGGCCAGCACATCCATGTCCCCAAGTGGGATCTCCCCTCCTCCGACGGTTCGGCCAACGGCTGGAACTACGAGGACGGCACCCTCTCGCCTGGAACGGTGCAGGAGCGGATCGACGCCATCAACGCCTTCAACCCGAGCGGCGCCGGCAATCCTCCGGACGCCGCCGGAAGGGCGGTCAACACTCCGCTGCGGCCCGAGCCGCACCCGTTCTTCGGCCGGTTCGGCCGCGCCGACTGGCTGGGCGCCCGCACCACCATCCAGCGCTGGTTCTTCGATCCCATCGTCAACGTGCCCGGCGTCGACCGCGGCCTGGGCGTCATCTTCACCCACGATCACATGAGCCCCTCCACGCACCAGGAGGTCGGGCTCTACGCCACGGTGCTCGCCGAACCGGCCGCATCGACGTGGGTCCACAACGAGACCGGCGTCCCCTTCTACACGCGTGACGACGGCGGACCCACCAGCTGGGAGGCGGCGGTCCTCACCGGCGACATCGACGGCGACGGGCAGAACGACAGCTATCGCGAGTTCTACTTCGAGCCCGGCGACTTCAACAACGCGTACGAGGCGGGCGTCTACGTGGGCGCCGACCAGCAAGGGATGACCGCGAATCCGGCCAACGCCACCTCGTTCCGCGCCGCGATCAACCCGCCCTTCCGGCAGGTCGCGGTCCCGGTCTTCCCGGACCTCATCCTCATTCCGCCGAATTGCCCCGGCGGCGTGCCGCGGCCGTGCCCCGAAGCCATCGACGCGGACGACGTCGGCACTTTCGTCGTCAACTACCGCAACGAGCCCATCGGACTGCGCGTATTCGATCCGAACGCCATCGGCCCCGACGGCAAGCCTGGAACACAGGCGGCCGGCGAGCCGGGCAGCCTCGCCTACGCCTACCAGAGCCGGACCGACCGCGCGATTGCCTTCCTCAACGTGCAACCGCTGCCCGGCTCGAACATCAACGGCACCATCTTCCCGCCGCCCGTGAACACAGGGGGCCTGGGACCCGGCGACCCATACACGCCCATGCCGCGCGCCTACTATGGGGACCGCGTCCGGGTGAAGATGAACATCGGCTCCCACGAGGAGACGCACCTCTTCACCATCCACGGGCTCAAGTGGCTGCAGGGCGGATCGGGCTTCGGGTTCAGCCCCAACTCCGGGTGGCGCAACGCGCAGGGCACCGGCATCGCCGAGCAGTTCACCTTCGCGGCGCCGGTCATCCCGCTGCTGAACGGCGGAATCCAGGCCGATCACCTCTACAGCGCCGACGCGAGCCAGGACGGGCTGTGGAACGGCGTCTGGGGTGTGATGCGCTTCTACCGCGACGACCAGGCGGACCTGATCAGGCTGCCCAACAACGGTCAGGCGGTCACCATCGCCAACCGCGCCGACTTCACCGGCGTCTGCCCGAACACGTCGCCGCAGCGCGCGCATGACATCACCGCGGTCCAGGCCAACGACGTGCTGGCGAACGCCCTTGGCGTGGTCATCGTGCCGCCCGACGACTCCGCCACCCAGCACGAGGGCGGCCCGCTCGACCCGGCCGGCGGCACGCTGGTCTACAACCCCAGGCCGACGGCGCTCAGCAACCACAAGTCCGGACCGCTGCACGATCCCACGGGCATGCTCTACGTGCGGACCAACGATCTGGTTCCGGTCAACGCCGCCGACCCGGCCTGCGCGGATCCCACCGCGCTCGCGTGCGATTTGAAGCTGCGGGCCGGCGCGCCGGTGGAACCGGTGGTCCTCCGCGCGGCTGCCGGCGAGTGCGTCAACGTGACCCTGCGCAACCATCTCCGGAATCCGGCGCCGGACCTGGCGGGCTTCACCTCCCTGCCTCCCATCGTGCACCGCGACGACGGGTCTGCGCAGGGCGTGACCACCTTCAACAACAACCTCATCCGACCTCCCAGCATGGTGGGGCTCCACCCGCAGCTCGTCTCCTACGACGTGCTGCGGGGCGACGGAACCCTGGTGGGAGCGAACCCACCCGGCCTTCCCCTCGTTGCGCGCGGCAACGCCAAGGTCTTCCAGTGGTACGCGGGAGACATCAGCCTCGCCCCGACCGCGACCGCCGGGTCGTTCAACGCGGTGGCCACGCCGGTGGAGTTCGGCGGGTCCAACCTGACCCCGGCCGACAAGATCAAGCAGGGACAGAAGGGTCTGGTCGGTACCCTGGTGATCGAACCGGTCAATTCCACCTGGGTGCAGACGGACCGTGTGCTCGACCACCAGGTCAACTCGTCGGTGGCGACGCGCGAGACCCGTGCCTCGGCGACCGTGAACGGACTCTTCCGCGACTTCTCGGTGGTGTTCCAGAGGGCCGTGAACCAGCGGTACAAGGACGGCACCGCCGTCGAGAGCATCAAGTCCGAGGAGGCGGACGCCGGGGACTCGCCCGAGGATTCGGAAGACTCCGGCCAGTCGGCCCTCAACTACGGCTCGGAGCCGATGTGGTTCCGGTTCGGCTTGGCGCCGAACTCGGAGCTCGGCAACGTGCCGGGCGGCCTGGGAGCAGTCCCCAACGCGCACGTGGCCTACTCGAACGGGCTGGTGGGCGGTGATCCGGTGACTCCAGTCTTCACCGTCACCCACCTCCAGGAGTTCCGCATCCATCCGGTCGAGCCCACGGGAAATGCCCGCGCCGGCGCGTTCAACCTGCACGGCCACGACTGGCAGCGGGCCCCGTACGTCTGCCCCGGCTCGGCCTTCCTGGGACTGCCGGGAAATTGCCGGCCGACGGGGTGGTTCCCGACGCTGACCGGAACCGGCGGCCAATTCGAGGTGGCCTCGCGCGCCATCGGCGAGAACCCCACCTCGTTCTACCTGGGCGGCCAGGAATCCATCAGCCCCGCCGACCACTTCGACCTCGTCATGGACCATGCGGGCGGCACGGCCGGGATCAACGGCGACTACCTGTATCGCGACCACGCAGGCCTGGGAAACCTCGAAGGCCTGTGGGGCATCGTGCGCGTCCGCTGACGCGCTAGACGGCGGCGCGGCGAGTGCGGGTCCAGGAGGGGGCCGCACTCGCCGCGCTGCTCTTCCACGATGGCAATGGAGATCGCCATGAGATCGGGAAAGTCGGCTCGCTGGTTTGGGGCCGGATTGGCAATTGCGGCGGTGGCGGTGGGGCTGGTCCTGGCGCTCGCTTGGGCCAGACAGACGGGCGGCGAGGACGGCCGTGCGGAAAAGAAAGCAGGGCCCTCCGCCAAGGGCCGCGTGGTCAAGAACGGACTGGCGGTCGACTTCTCCATCGCCAGCGTGGCAGGCGCGGCGGAAGGCGAGCCGCTGCGGGTCGGCGACTTCGCCGAGGTGAAGTTCCGCCTCACCGATCCGGGAACCGGCGCGCCCGCCGCCACCCCTGAACCGGCTGCGTGGATGGACATCGGCGACCGGCTACCCGCCCCCGGCCACGAAAAGCAGGACTGCAAGGAGAAGGTGGCCCTCTACCTCAAGGGCATGGTGGGCATCCGGCCGATGATCGATCTCAACGGCTATTACCTGCTCGTCCTCAATCACGACCCGAGCATCAGCGTCATCGACCCCGTCGTCAGCATGACGGGCATGACCAGCCTCTACGCCACCGCGGTCCTCGATGGGTCGCCCGCCGATTGGACCCGCAGCGGCGACGGGAAGCGTCTCTACGTCTCGATGCCGGGGGCAGGCAAGGTGGCGGTGGTGGATACCGACACGTTCCGGGTAGCGGCCAACGTCGCCGCCGGCCGCGCTCCCACGCGCGTCCTCTTGCAGCCGGACGGACGGTACCTCTGGGTGGGCGACGACTCCGACGGCACGGGCGAAGGCGGCGCAGTGGTGATCGACACCGTCAAGCTGGAGACGGCGGCGCGCTTGCCGACCGGAAGCGGGCACCACGAGATCGCCTTCGCGGAGAACCGCTACGCCTTCGTCACCAACCGCAAGCAGGGAACGGTCTCGGTGGTGGACGTGGCTTTGCTAAAGAAGGTCAAGGACCTCGCAACCGGACCGGCGCCGCTCGCCATCGCCTGGTCGCCGCTCTCGCGGCAGATCTACGTGGCGGACGGGAAGGAGGGCACCGTCGCCGTCATCGACACGCAGGCCCTCTCCATCGTGGGGCGGATCGCGCTCCGGCCAGGGCTCGGTCCGATGCGCTTCTCGCCCGACGGCAGGTTCGGGTTCGTGGTCAACACCTCGCAGAACGCGGTGCACGTCGTGGACGCGGCCGACAACCAGCTGCTGCACACCATTCCGATGCCCGGCCAGCCCTACCAGGTGGCCTTCACCCGCGCCTTCGCCTACGTCCGCCTGCTCGACTCCGAGAACGTGCAGATGGTCAATCTCACGAGCCTGGGCGCGGGCAAGCAGCCCATCGTCAAGGGCTTCGCGGTAGGCACCATGGCCCCGAAGCTGGCGGGAGACCTGAGCATCGCCGACTCCATCACGCCCGCTTCCACCGAGGCCGCGGTGTTCGTCACCGACCCTGCAGAGAGCCACCTCTACTACTACATGGAAGGAATGAACGGTCCGATGGGGAACTTCGGCAACTACGGCCACCGCGCGCGCGCGGTGGCAATCGCCGACCGGAGCATGAGACAGGTGGAGCCGGGCGTGTACTCCGGAACGATCCGCATTCCCGCGGCCGGGCGGTACGACGTGGCATTCCTCTCCCAGAGCCCGCCGCTGGTCCACTGCTTCAGCGTCGAGGCAAAGGAGGATCCCAACCAGCCCGAAAAGCGGCAGGCGCTGGAGATCAAGTACCTGGATCCCTTGCCCGCGGTGGCCGCCGGTACGGTGCCGCTGCGCTTCACGCTCAGCAACGGATCGAACCAACTGCCGAGGAAGGGGATCGACGACGCGCTGGTGCGTTACTTCCTCGTGCCCGGCGTGTTCCACCGCGAGGTTCCCGCGCGCGAGGTGGAGGCGGGCGTGTACGAGGCCCCGCTCGAACTGGCGGAGCCGGGCGCCTACTACGCGTACGTCTCCGTCCGGTCGCTGGAGATCAAGTTCGGCGATCTGCCGTTCCGCACCGTGCATGTCGAGCCACCCGGCGATTCCAGGCAGCAGCCGCGGGTGGACGTTGCCGCGAAGGAGGACCTCCATGCGGACAAGTAGCCTCGCAGGACGAACGGTCGCGTGCGCCGCAACCTTGGCGATGCTGTCGGGGACGGCGCGCGCAGGCGACGACCGCGATCCGCGCCCTGCCGCCCGCGTCCCCGACGTGGTGCTGGTCGACCGGGACGGGCGCAGCGTCCGGTTCCGGAGCGACGTGCTGGGCGGCCGCGTCGTGGTGATCGACTTCGTCTTCACCACCTGCACCACCATCTGCCCCCTGCTGTCGTCGACCTTCGCCCGCTTGCAAGAGCGGCTCGGCGATCGTCTCGCGCGCGACGTCCAGATCGTCTCGGTGTCGCTCGATCCCGTGCGCGACACGCCCGAACGGCTGCGGGCTTATGCGGCCCGGCACCACGCTGGTCCGCACTGGAGCTGGCTCACCGGTCCGAGCCACGACGTGGAAACGGTGCTGAAGGCGCTTGGGGCGTACACGCCGGACGCGTCGGCGCACACGCCCGTCGTCCTGGTAGGCGATGCGCGCACCGGCGTCTTCGAGCGGTTCAACGGCTTCCCCAATCCGGAGCGCCTGGTGGCGCGCGTGGACGAGCTGCTCGCGGCACGTTCGCATACCGCCTCCAGGGAAAGGATGTGATGCATGATCACCAATCGCCAGGCAGCGCTCGTCGCCGTCCTGCTCGCCCTTCCGGCGACTGCCGATCCCGCCGCCGAGCGCGTCCAGAAGCAGAGGACTTACTTCACCGACACCGAGCTCGTCACGCAGGACGGCGCCCGGGTGCGCTTCTTCAGCGACGTCCTGCGGGACCAGGTGGTGGTGATCCATTTCATCTTCACGCACTGCCCTGACGCCTGTCCCCTGCTGACGCAAAAGCTCGTGCAGGCGAAGGCGAAGCTCGGGGACGCGCTGGGCCACGGCGTCCGGTTCGTCTCCATCAGCGTCGATCCGTCGAGGGACGGCCCCTCGCAGCTGCACGCATTCGCCAAGAAGCAAGGCGCGCTCCACCCGGGCTGGACGTTCCTCTCGGGCGACGAGCAGCGCGTCGAGCTCGTCCGCAAGAAGCTGGGCGACATTTCCAGCTCGGCCACGGATCACTCGACTGCCTTCATCGCCGGCAACACCCGCACCGGACATTGGACCCGCCTCCGGCCAGACATCTCACCCGACCTCATCGCCGAGGAGGTCCAACGCCTTCGGGCAGACGTGGGCGATGCCGGCTCCCGTCCGGCGGCGGCGAACCGCGTGCCGTGACGCCCCGCGCTGCCACCCTCCTCTGCGCCGCTCTCGCCGCGGGAGCCGCGGTGCAACCCTCACAAGCGCTCACCGACAAGGAGCGCGCGGGAAAGCGCATCTATGTCGAAGGTGAGAGCCCGTCAGGCCATGCGTTTCGCGCCACCATCGCCGGCGGCACCACGGTGGCGGCGTCCCTGGTGCCGTGCGCGAGCTGCCATGGAGCGGACGGGTTGGGCCGGCCCGAGGGCGGTCTGTCGCCTCCCGAGTTGCTCTGGTCGGAGCTGATGAAGAGCTACGGCCATGCGCATGAGAACGGACGGCGCCACCCGGGCTTCAACGAGCGCAGCCTCGCGCGCGCGATCACGTCGGGCATCGATTCCGGCGGCAATGCCCTTGACGCGGCCATGCCGCGGTACGCGATCTCGCAGGACGACATGGCAAGCCTGATCGCGTACCTCGAGATCCTGGAGCACGAGCAGGACGACGGCGTGTCGGCTTCCCGGATCCGGGTTGCCACCGTGCTGCCGTTGGAAGGTCCGCCCGCGGAGGTCGGTCGAGCCATCCGGGACGCCTTGCAGGAGCAGCTCGACGAGATCAACGCCCGCGGGGGGATCCACGGGCGCAAGCTCGAGCTCGCGGTCTTGCCCCCTGGCGACGCCGGTGCGCGGCCGCTGGAGGAGGCACGGCAGCTGCTGGCGCGCGACCCGGCCTTTGCCCTCGTCTCCGGCCTCGCGCCAGGGGCGGAACAGGATCTCTCGTCGCTGGCCGAGAAAGCGGGGGTGCCACTGGTGGGTCCCTTCGCGCCCTTCACGCTGCGCGCGGACGCGGGCGCCCGTTTCACCTTCCAGCTCGTCGGAGGCTTGCGCGACCAGTCGCTCGCGCTGGCGCATTGGGCGGCGCAGGAGTTTCCCTCCGGGCGCATCGCCGTCGTTCATCCCGCGCAGGATGGGTATGCCGACGTGGCGCGAGCGGTCGTCCAGCGCCTGCGCTCGCGGCGCTGCCGGGGCGCGCGGCGGGTCGAGTACGCGCGGGGCGAGGTTGAGTCCGCGCTGGTGTCGCGGGTGCGCGCGGGGAAGACGAATGCGGTCATCTTCCTCGGCGAGGGCAGCGAGCTCGCGGCGTTCGCTGCCGAGGCGGCGCGGCTGGGGTGGGCGCCCTTCATCCTCGCGCCGGGGGCGCTCTCGGCCAGGGCCGCGGCCGCGGCACCCCGGCTCTTCGACGGAAAGATCCTGCTCGCCTATCCGGCGCGGCCAGCCGCGGAGAGACGCGAGGTGCTTGCCACTGCCGGGCCGCGTGCGGGCACCCGGGAGCGTCACGCCGCCGCCCGGGTCTTCGCTCGCGCCGCCGGCGCCATCCTCGCCGAGGCGCTGCGGCGGACCGGCAGGCACCTCACCAGGGAAGCCCTGATGGAAAATCTGGAGAAGCTGCACGACTTCGACGCGGGGCTGGGACCGCCTCTCGCCTACGGTCCTGGTCGCCGGGTCGGCGCGCGGGGCGCGTACGTGGTGGCGGTCGATTTGACGAAGGGCACGGTCCGGCCCGTGAGCGGGTGGATCGGAGTGGAGTGACCAGGGGGGACCTGCCTTGCGCAAGACTTGCTGCCTCCTCGTCGCGATCGCGGCCGCCGCGGCTGCCGATGAGCCGCTTGCCGCGCGCGTGAACGGGGTCGCCGTTCCCGTGGCACGCTTCGAACGGTACTTCTCGGAATGGCTCGAAGCCTCCGGCAAGAAGCCCGGAGCCATCCGTACGCCGGCCGTCTACAAGCGCTTCCGGCGCGAGGCGCTGGCGGAGCTGCTCGACGAGGAGCTCCTCTGGCAGGAGGCCACGCGCGCAAGGGTGGTGGCCACGCAAGACCAGGTGGACCACGCGGTCGCCCGGATCAAGGCGGGGTTCCCCTCCCGCGAGGCGTACCTGCGCAGGCTTGGCCGCGGCGGCTTTACCGAGGCGACCTACGCCGAACACGTCGGCCGGGAGCTTTCGATCGAGCTCTGGATCGAGCGCCAATTCGGCGCTGGCGAGGCGGCCCGGGACAAACTACAGGAAAAGCTGCACGCCCTTCGCTCCGCGGCGAGCATCGAAGTGCTCGCCCCGTTCTGAATGCTGCTGGCGCGACCTGCTGCCGAAGAGCTTCTTAGGAGAAAGACGGCCTTTTGGTCCGATGACTCCTGCCGCGGATGCGATAGCGTGCCGGACTTCCGTGTTCGCCCTGCTCGCCATCGCGCTCGCCCAGCCGCTCCATCTCGAAGAGGCCTTCGCCCGCGCACGCGATCGCGATCCCGATGTGCGCGCCGCCCGGGAATCGGTTCGCGCGGCAAGGGCGGCGGTCGAGACCGCGGGCCAGCTGATCAATCCGACCGTCGGAGTGAGCGTCGGTCCCGACGAGCCCACCATCTCCGGCACGCTCGAGGTGAAGCTGCCCTTCCTCGGACAGAGGCAGACGGCGATCACCGCCGCGGAGCGCGACGTGGTGGCGGTCCGCGCCGACGCGGAGGCGCGCCAGATCGCCTCCCGCGCGCGGGTGCGGCGTGCCTATGCGGCGCTCGCGGCAGCCCAGGTGCGGGCGCGGCTCGGAGAGGACGCCGCCGAGCTGGCGTCCAACCTCGCGACGCGGGCGCGCGCGAAGGTGCAGGCCGGGCTGGCGCCGGAGCTGGAGGCGGTGCAGGCCGACGTGTTGCGCCGGCGCGCGCGGCAGGATGCTGCCGACAAGGCTGCCGCCCTGGCCGGCGCTCGCGAGGAGGTGGGGCGTCTGATCGCCGCCGACGCGGGGACGCTGGAAGCGGCGGATCCCCTCCTGCCAGTTCCCCAAGTTCCGCTGCTGGACGAGCTGCTGGCGAAATGCGAGCGCCATCCGGAGGTCCGGACTTTCGCGGCGCAGCGCGAGGCCGCGCTGGCCCGCGCCACGCGGGACCGGGTGGCCCTGGTGCCGGTTCCCGACGTGTCCCTGGAGCTGGAGAAGCTCCAGGACCGCGTCGGTCCGGGACTGCGGGCCGGCGTCGCCTTCGAACTCCCCCTGTTGTCGTGGAACGGAGGGCGCGTGCACGAGGCCCAGGCGCAGGCTGCGCTCGCCTCCGTGCAGGCGGAAGGCGCCCTCTCCCGGCGCCGATCGGAGCTGCGCGCGGCGCGCGCCAGGTACGAGGCGGCGTCCAGGCGCGCCGAGGCCTTCGCGAACGATCTGGTCCCGGCGTCCCGGCGGCTGGTCGGCATGGCGCGCGACGCCTGGGAGCTCGGTCGCGCGCCCCTCACCACGCTCCTGCAGGCGCAGACCGATCTCACGGTCACGCAGGCCGAGGGCACCGACGCGGCGCTGGCGGCGTGGCAGGCCGTCGCCGATCTGGAGGAGGCCGCTGGTGCGGAGCTCTAGCCTTGTCGCCATGATGGCCCTGCTGGCCTGCCGCAAGGAGGCGGAACCCGCGGCGCCGCCGCCCATGACCGTGCAGGTCGCGAAGGCGACACGCGGAGACGTCGCCGAGGTGGTCGAGGTTTCGGGCGAGCTCGGCGCGCCGCCGGGCCTGGACGTGAAGCTCGGCCCGCTCGTCGCCGGCAGGCTCGGCACCGTGCTGGTGGCGGAAGGAGACCGGGTCCGGGAAGGCCAGGTGCTCGCGCGGATGGACGCGACGCCGCTGCGGGACAGCGTCTCGCAGGGCCATGCCCAGGTCGAGCAGGCACGGGCCCAGGAGCAGAACGCGAAGGCGAAACTGGAACGCGCAGTCAAGGCGCTGGACGCCGGCGTGGCGGCCGCGCAGGAAGTCGACGACGGCCGCCTGGCGCTTGCGCAGGCGCAGGCGCAGGCGCGCACGGCCGCGGCGGCGCTCTCCACGGCCCGAAACCAGCTCGGCCGCAGCGAGCTGCGCGCGCCGTTCGCCGGCGTGGTGGCGCATGTCTTCGCAGCCGCAGGCGAGCCGGTGGACGCCAACAAGCCGGTGATCGAGGTGGCGCGGCTGGACACGGTGGAGCTGCGCGCGCCGCTCGCGCCGCAGCTCGCCGCCCGCGTTCGCGCCGGTCAGGAGGCGCAGATGACCGCCGACGCGCTTCCGGAGCGGACGTTCTCTGCTCGAGTCATCGCGGTGGCGCCGATGGTCGATCCCGCGACGGGTGCCGCCCTGGTGCGGCTGCGGTGCGACAACTCCGACGGCGCGCTCCGGCTCGGCACCTTCGCGCACGCCCGGATTGTCATCGACGTGCGGCGCGGCGTCATCCGGGTCCCGCAAGCCGCGCTGCTCACGGGCGAGGGCGGCGCAGCGGTCGAGGTGGTGGACGCGGGAAAGGCGGTTCGCGCTCCCGTGCAAGTGGTCGCCAGGGACGGCCAGTGGGCCGGGATCACGGGCGGCCTCAAGGAGGGCGCGGACGTCATCGTGCAGGGGAACTACGCGCTGCCCGACGGTACACCGGTGCAGGCGGAGAAGCGCGAGGAGGATGCGGTGACGCCGGACGCAGGCGCCTCGCGATGAGCACCGCAGCGCTCGCGCTACGCCACGGCCGCGCCTTGCTCTTCGTGGCGGCGGCCGCCGCCACCGGCGGCATCTGGGCGGCAGCGCAGATGCCGAAAGGCGTGTATCCGGAGGTGACCTTCCCGCGGGAGCAGGTGGTCGCCTCGCTCGCCGGAGCGCCGCCCGCGCTGGTGCTGGCCGGCCTCACCCGGCCGCTGGAGGCCCAGCTTTCCACGGTGCCGGGCGTCGAGCAGGTGCGCGCGAAAACCATTCGCGGCGCCGTCGAGATCTCCCTCTTCTTCTCCGCGGACACCGACATGGACAAGGCGCACCCGCTGGTGCTCTCGCGCCTCGCCGAGGCGCGCGCCTCGCTTCCGCCGGAGACGGAACTGGTTGCCGAACGCGTGCTCCCCAGCAGCTTTCCCATCCTCTCCATGAACGTCGAGGGCCCCTACCCGCCGCAGCAGCTCTACGAGGTGGCGCAGTACACGGTGCGGCCGGCGCTCTCCGGCTTGCCTGGCGTGGGGCTCGTGACGGTGCAGTCGAGCGACATTCCCGAGACCCAGGTCCTGCTCGAGCCGTCGCGGCTTGCAGCCGCGCATCTTTCGGTGCCGCAGGTGGCCGAGAGGATCAAGGCCCAGAATCGCGTGCAGGCCGTCGCGCGGCTGGTGAAGGCGCACGAGCAGTCGCTGGGCATCGTCACCGGGGAGCTGCAATCGCCGGCCGACGTCGCGCGCGTGGTGGTGGGCGGAACGCCCGA
Organism: Myxococcales bacterium; assembly: GCA_035655715.1. GTDB lineage: Bacteria > Myxococcota > Myxococcia > Myxococcales > 40CM-4-68-19 > 40CM-4-68-19. The sequence goes on from DASRTX010000319.1 coordinate 15,434, forward strand.
GGCGCCGGTGCGCGTGGGCGACCTGGGAGCGGTGACCTCCGGAGTCGCGCCGCGGACGACGCTGATCCGCGTGGACGGCCGGCCGGGCGTGATCCTCAACGTGGCGCGCCGCGCGAGCGGCGACATCCTCGCGCTGGACGCGGCGGTGCGCGCACGTCTTTTGGAGCTGCGGCCCTCGCTCCCGCCCGGGATCCAGTTCCGCCCCGTGTACGAGCAGGCGAAGTTCGTCGCCGACGCGGTGAAGGGCGTGCGCGACGCGGTGCTGTTCGGCGCCCTCTTCGCGGTGCTGGTCCTGGCGGCTTTCCTGCGCGACGTGCGCGCCACGCTCATCGCCGCGCTCTCCCTGCCGCTCGCGCTCGGCGCGACGCTCTTGATCCTGCGCCAGCTCGGCCAGACGCTGAATCTGATGTCCCTCGGCGGTCTCGCCATCGCCGTGGGCCTGGTGATCGACGATGCCGTGGTGATCGTCGAGGCGGTCCACCGCCATCTCGAGGAGGGCCTCGCGCCCGAGGAGGCGGCGAGGCGCGGAACCGAGGAGCTGTTCTGGCCCGTCGTCGGCACCACCGCCACGACGGTGGTGGTGTTCCTGCCGCTCGGCCTCCTCTCGGGAGTCGCAGGGCAGTTCTTCTCCTCACTCTCGCTCGCGCTGTCCGTCGCGGTGGTGCTCTCGCTCCCGGTCGCCCTGGGCGTGCTCCCTTCGCTTTCGGCGCGGTTCCTCCGGCCGCTGCGCCGCCCGTCGGCAGGAAGCGGCGCGGCAGGCTTCTATGCCCGCATGCTCACGTCGGCGCTCGCCCACCCGGGCCTGGTCGTAGCGCTTGCTGCTGCGCTTGGCATCGGAGGCGCGTTCCTGGGGGCGCGTCTCCCCAGCGACTTCCTGCCCGAGGCGGACGAGGGCAGCTACGTGGTCGATTACTTCGCTCCGGTGGGAGCCTCGATGAACGATGCGGACGCCCTCGCCTCGCGGCTGGAGACGGTGCTGCGCGACACGCCCGAGGTGGTCTCGTTCTCGCGGCGGCTGGGCACCGAGCTGGGGCCGCCGGTGGCGACGCTCTCGTCGCGCGGCGACCTCTCGGTCCGACTCCGGGATGACCGCAAGCGCGGTTTCGAGGAGATCGCCGACGAGCAGCGCTCCAAGATGGCGGCGGCGGCCCCCGGCCTGCGCATCGAATTCATCCAGGTGCTCGCGGACATGCTCGGCGACCTGCAGGGTTCGCCGGAGCCCATCGAGGTGCGCATCTTCGGTCCGGAGCCGTCGGTCCTGCGCCGCCTGGTGGCGGAGGCCAGCGAGCGGACCAAGGACGTCGACGGCCTCGTCGATCGCTTCGACGGCGACGAGGGATGCGCGCCGCAGCTGGATCTGCGCGTGCTTCCCGGCGAGGCCGGCCGCCAGGGGCTGTCGGCCCAGGCCATCAGCGACCAGCTCGCCGGCGCTTTCCTCGGCGAGGTCGCCACCCAGCTGCGGAAGCCGGACCGGCTCGAGGACGTGCGCGTGCGCCTGCGGCAGTCCTCCGGCGACGCGACGCCGCCCCAGGAGGCGCTCGAGCAGAGCACCGTGCTGACGCCAACCGGCATGGCCTTGCCCATCCGGGCGGTGGCGCAACCAGAGGAATCCTGTCCCCCCGCGGCGCTCCTGCGACACAACCAGCGCAACATGGTGCACCTGACCGCGCGGCTTTCCGGGATCAGCCTTGGCGGCGGCGTCGCCGCGGTCCGCCGGAAGCTTGCCGGATGGAACCTGCCGGTCGGGTACAGCTGGGAGATGGGCGGCCTCTACGAGCAGCAGCAGGACAGCTTTCGATCGCTCGTCCTCGTGCTGCTTCTTGCCATCGGCGCCATCGTGGCGGTGCTGCTCTTCCAGCTGCGATCCTGGGGCCTCGCCGCGTCGGTGCTGGTGGCGGCTCCGTTGGGCCTCGCGGGAGGCGTCGCTGCGCTGGCGATCACCGGGACCTCCCTCAACGTCTCCTCGATGATGGGAGCGATCTTGCTGGTGGGACTGGTGGTGAAGAACGGGATCCTGCTTCTCGACCATGCGCTCTGGGGCCAGGAGGCCGGACGGCCGTTGCACGACGCGCTGCTCGACGCCGCGCGCGCGCGGCTGCGACCCATCCTCATGACCACCCTCGCGACGGTGGCGGCGCTGCTCCCGCTGGTCCTGAGATTCGGCACGGGCGGGGAGCTTCACCGTCCGTTGGCCGTCGTCGTCCTCGGCGGGCTGACGTTCTCGACCGCGGCGACGCTGTTCGTCGCTCCCGCGGCCGCCCTGCTCGTTTCCCGCCTGCGCGCCCCGCAGGGAAGCCGGCCTCCGGGGCCGAAGTAAAGACAACTCGCTCGCGGCGTGACAATCATGGCCGGCCCTTTCATCGGGCGTGACCGGACTGCATGACCCTGCGAATCCCTTCTCCACGACGCTCCACCCGGGACAGTGCGCTGCGGCGCTTCTTCCTCCCGGTAGCGCCCGGGGTCCAGGGCCACGCGCCCGCGACCACCCATCCCTGGCACAAGGTGCTCTGGCTGACCGGCGTCGACTACTTCTCGACCCTCGGCTACCAACCAGGAATCGCCCTTCTCGCCGCCGGCGCGCTGTCTCCGCTGGCGACGGTGGTCCTGGTGGTGGTGACGCTGGCCGGCGTGGTGCCCGTCTATGCGGAGGTCGCCCGCAGGTCGCACGCCGGCCAGGGATCGATCGCGATGCTGGAGCGCTTGATCCCGGGATGGCCTGGCAAGCTGTTCGTCCTCGCGCTCCTCGGCTTTGCCACCACCGACTTCGTCATCACCATGACCTTGTCGGCAGCGGACGCCGCACAACACGTGGTCGAGAACCCGCTGTTCGGCTCGGTGCTCCATGACCGCCTCTACCTGACCTGCGGCCTCCTGGCGGCCCTCGCTGCCGTGTTCCTCCGGGGGTACGGCGAGGCCATCGCGGTGGCCGCCGCCGTCGCCGTGCCCTACCTCATGCTCAATGCCGCGGTGATTTGCCGCGGGTTCTTGGAGCTCTACCGGAATCCGCAACCGTTCTTGCGCTGGCGCGAGGTGCTGCAGGCGCACGGCGACCACGGCGCGCTGCTCGTGGCCGCGGTGCTGGTTTTTCCGCGGCTCGCGCTCGGATTGAGCGGCTTCGAGACCGGCGTCTCGGTGATGCCTCTCATCCGCAACGACGGCGCGAGCGAAGGAACCGCCGCGGGCCGGATCCGGGGAGCCCGCCGGCTGATGCTGACTGCCGCCCTGCTGATGTCCGCACTGCTGCTCGGCTCGAGCCTGATCACCACGCTGCTGATTCCCACCTACGCGTACGCCCCCGGTGGAAAGGCCTCCGGCCGCGCTCTCTCCTGGCTGGCGCATCTGCTCCTGGGCGACACCTTTGGCAGCATCTACGACCTCAGCACGGTCGTCATCCTCTGGTTCGCCGGCGCCTCCGCCATGGCGGGGCTCCTCAACCTGCTTCCCAGATATCTCCCGCGGTTCGGCATGGCGCCGCAATGGGCCCAGCACGTCCGCCCGTTGGTGATCGTGCTCTTTCTCGTCGACATCGCCGTCACCTGGCTCTTCGACGCGGACGTCGAGGCGCAGGGGGGCGCGTACGCCACCGGCGTCCTCGCCTTGCTGCTGTCCGCCGCCGTCGCGGTGGTGATCGCGCTCTGGAAGGAACGGAGGCGCAGACGCGCTTCGCTCTTCTGCCTGGTCGCGGCCATGCTCGGCTACACCTTCGTGGACAACGTCATCACCCGGCCCGAAGGCGTGGTGATCTCGGCCGCGTTCATCGCCGCGGTGATCGTGCTCAGCGCGCTCAGCCGCTACCGCCGCGCCACCGAGATGCGCGTCGAAAAGGTCGAGTTCGAGGACGGCGTCTCGCAGCTCCTCTGGTTCGCGATGAAGGACAAGCAGGTGAACCTGGTGCCGCTGCGGCACACCGATACGGCGGGCCGGCGAGACAAGGCGCAGAACCTGCGGCGTCACTACCGCGCGCATGGCCCCATGGTCTTCCTCCACGTCGAGCTGGCCGACGACACCAGCGAGTTCCAGAGCATCCTGCGCGCGAGCGTCCACGAGGAAGAGGGCGACTTCGTCATCCACATGCACGGCGCGGTGGCGATCGCGAACACCATCGCCTGGGTCTCCGAGCAACTCGACCCGATTGCGCTGTTCCTCGAGCTCTCCCAACAGAACCCGTTCACGCAGGCGCTCAAGTACCTCCTCTGGGGCGAGGGCGAGATCGGCCTGCTCGTGTACCAGATCCTGGTCCGGTACTGGCACTCGACCCCGGAGGACGACGTGCGCCCGCTGATCTTCCTGGTCAGCGAGTAGCGCGTCCTCGAAAGCGGGTCGGCATTTAGTTTGACTACCAACGTTCTCTGCCGGAGTGGCGAGCGCACGCTTGCTTCCGTGCACACCGTCCCCTGAAGGCCATCTCACCCAGGAGGACTTCATGCAGTCGCGTACCTTCCACTCTCGCTCCGGCTGGCAGTGGCTGTTGGGCATGTTCGCTGCCGCCGCCCTCGCACTGGTCGTCACCACCGCGCTTCGCAAGGACGCGCCTGCTCCCGCCGCCGCGGACCAACCGGCGCCCAAGGCTGCCCCGGAGGCCGATGTCGCGATCCCGCCCGCAGTCGACAGCGACAGCCGCATTCGCGAGATCCTCTCCGCCCTGAGTCCGAGCCAGGTCTTCCAGCGGTGGCTCCAGGAGGACGAGCTGCTCGACAGGCTGGTCGTGTCCGCGGTCAACATCGCGGAGGACGCGAGCCCGGTACGGAGCCTGTCTTTCCTGCGGCCGTCACGGCGGTTCACGGCGACCCGCTCGGGCACCGGGATGGTGATGTCGGCCGGCAGCGCAGCGAGATACGACGTCTTCGTCAAGGTCGTCTCCTCGCTCGACGATCGGCAGGTCGCGAGCGCCTACCGGACGCTTCATCCGTTGTTGGAGAGCGCCTACCACGCGCTCGGCTACCCCGGGCGGCCGCTCGACGAGGTGGTCACGCGCGCGCTGCAGCGGATCGTCTATGCTCCGACCCGGGATCAGGTCGTCGTGCGCCGCTCCGGCCCGCTCTGGGTCTTCGGGGACCCGCGCCTCGAGTCGGCCGGCGCCGTGGAGAAACAGCTGCTGCGGATGGGATCGCGCAACACGCGCTTGCTCCAGGAAGAAGCGCGCTCGATCGCGGGCGCGCTGGGCCTGCGGCTGCACGGCGGGCTGCAGGCGGCGACGCGTTAGCGAAGGCCGCCCGAGGCGAGCAGCTGCTCGCCGGTCAGCCACGCCGAGTCGGAGCCGGCCAGGAAGACCGCGATGGAAGCGATGTCGCCCACCTGGCCGATGCGCCCCAGCGCCGCCTGCGCGACCATCCTCTTCTCGAAGTCGGAGCCGATGAAGCCCGCTGCATGCGTGCCCTCGGTCTCCACCATTCCAGGGTTGATGGAGTTCACGCGGATCTTCTTTTCTCCCAGCTCCCTGGCGAGCACGCCGGTGATCCCGTCGATCGCGGCCTTGGTGCCGGTGTAGACCGCGCTGTTGGGCGGAGTGAGGCGGCTGACGCCTGAGCCGATGTTGATGATGCTGGCCCCTTCGCCCAGGTGCTTCACCGCCGCCTGGGTGGTGAGCAGCACGCCGAGCACGTTCACGTTGAAGAGCCGGTGGAAGGATTCCTCGGTGACGTCGGAGAGCGGCGAGAACTCGTAGACGCCGGAGTTGTTCACCAGGATGTCCAGCTTCCCGTACTGCTGGACGGCTGCGTCGATGATGCCCTTCGCTTCCGCCGGCCTGGAGACGTCACCGGCGACGGCGACCGCCCTGCCGCCGGCTGCCTTGATGGAGGCGACGACGCCCTCCGCGCCCGCCTTGCTGGAGGCGTAGTTGACCACGACCGACGCGCCCTCCGCGGCGAGCGCCTTCGCGATGGCGGCGCCGATCCCCTTCGATGCGCCGGTGACCACTGCGACCTTGTCCGTGAGCTTGCCCATGGGAGTCCCCTTCCGGAACGGGTTTGGCCGAACGCAAGGTTGATGCTCCTGTAGTTCCGGAGATTCGAACTATTGAACGAGAGCCCCCGCGAGGCTAGGATGGGACCCGATGCGGAGCCTCTTCCACCCGGCCATCGACGAGGTCACCGTGGAGGCCATCCTGCATGCGCTTTCCGACCCCGTGCGCGTCGCCATCTACGCTCGCCTCGTCGGGTCGGAATGCCCGCAGAGTTGCTCCGACCTCGCCAGGGTGAGCGACCAGGCCGTCCCCAAGTCCACGCTGTCGCAGCACTTCAAGGTGCTCCGGGAAGCCGGCCTGATCCGCAGCGAGCGCCGCGGCGTCGAGATGCAGAACTCGCCGCGATGCGCGGAGATCGAGCGGCGCTTTCCCGGTCTTCTGCCCGCCATCCTCAGGGCGCACGACGCGCAGCGGAAGCGTGCCACAGGCGGCACGCGCAAGCAGGCCCGCTGACGCCTGGCGCTATCAATTGCCTCGCTCATCCTGTAAGACGGGACGCTCGCGTGGACCGGGGGGACCATGCAAACCGTGCGCCTTTTCGCGCTGTTGATTGCCGCGCTGTTCGCCTCTCGAAGCGAAGCAGAGCCGTCCGCCTTCGCGCTGCACGGACAGTTCGAGCGCGGCGCCACGCCGGACGAGATGCGGTTCGTGTTCCAACTGCAGCCGGCGCCGCCGCGGGCTCCCGTGGTGTGGCTCGCGGCAGCAGCGCCACACGGCGAACGCGCCACGCTTCCCGTGAGCTACGATCGCGCCAGCGGTCGATACGCTGCCGCCTTCCGCCTCTCGCCGCGCTCGGGAGAAGGCACGCTGCAGGTCGAGCTCTCCGATGGGGCGGTGCGCGTGTCGGAGCTCCACGCCGTGGCCATCGCCGTGCGCGAGCACGCGACCACGGGGCCGATGTCCCGGTCGTCAGTGGAGGGAAATTTTTCCGTGTACACGACGCCGGACGCGCTTCCGCAGGGCGCGCAGGTGGTCGTCGCCACGCTGGAGCTTCCCCTGCAGCCGCTGCCGCGCGGCCTTGCGCCCGCCGACGTCCTTTCGGTCCACGCGGTCGCGCTCACGGGAGGAGCCGCCTCCGCAACGCCGGACTGGAAGGTCGCCGCCAGCGATCCGCGGCCCAGGCCCGCCACGCCTTCGCTGCTCTTCTTGCCCGAAGGAGGCACGAGCTGGACGAGCCTCGCCGTCACCGTGCTGCCCGCGCATGCGCTGGCGGTGGCGGGCTTCGCCGGACCTGGCACGTACCTCCTCGTCGGGCGGGTGCTTCCATGATCCGCCTCGCGCTGTTGGCCGTGGTCCTCGCCGGCTGCACGGTGACCAAGATCCTGGTGCGCGACACGCCGGGCACGCCCATTCCACAGGCGGACGTGTACATCAATGGTTCACGGGCCGGCGGGACCGATTCCACGGGTAACCTGGCCGTGGCGATGAACGGCGGCGATCATCTCTTCGCGCGCAAGCTCATGTATGAGCACCCTTCGTACCGGCAGAACCACGGCGCGGGACAGGGCTGGGTGATCCGCGCCTACCAGACCAGCCTCGTCGTCCAGAACGACGGCAGCCGCAGCGACGTCGTCGCCAGCGGTCCGTCCGCGGCGCCGACGCTGGTGCTCGCGCCCACCAATGCGCTCATCGGGCTGCACTTCGTGGTCTCGCTGTACTGGGACGCGACGCAGGAGGAGCTCGACGCCCTGCGGGACCGATTCGTCCTCGCTTCCGAATACCTCTACAACCTGACCGACGGCCAGTTCGTCATCGAGCAGGTCGAGCTGGCGGACGACGGGCAGCTCTGGGACTCCGCCGAGTTCCAGTTCCACGTCGACAACACCTTGCGCCCGTTCACGACCTGGACGGGTGGATACCTCGGCTCCGTCGGTCTCCAGTCGCCGATCATCCGGATGGCACCTTTCTCCGACAACATGTACGCGTCGCGGTCCCCGAACACCATCATCCACGAGTTCGGTCATCTCGGCTTCGGCCTGCAGGACGAATACATCGGCTTCGGCGCGGGGCCGCACTTCTGTACCCAGGCAGTGCACGACAACGTCAGCCCCGCGTTCAAGGTCGATGCGCCACAGGCATCCTGCGCGATGGACCATCAGGGTTACACGTCCAAGCTATGCTCGAACCAGACCGCCAATCCCCACCACGGCGGCACCTACCAGTTCGGATCCTGCTGGGACACGATCCGCAACGGAGCGTATCAGGATCCGGCCGGACCGCCCGGCCGGTGGACCCTCCAGACGCCCGACACGCGCGGTGCCATTCCTTCGACGCTGCCCGCGATTCCCGCGGCGCTGCGGCCCGTGATCAACGTGACCAACCGCGTGCTCCACGATCTCTGCAAGCCGTTCAAGTTCACCCACCCGCAGGGCGCCGCCATGTACGGCAGCACCATCTGGCTCCGGCCGTCGTTCTGGGGAGGCGACTTCATCCTCGGCCAGCTCGACACCGGGGGGGCGCTGGACGTCCGCGGTGCGCACCTGGGCGACACCATCACCACTCCAAACTCCTACGTGCAGGTCGACGCGACGATGTGCACGGTGACGAACTGACGGCGACCGCTACCCGGTATCCGCCCGTTCCTCGGGTACGGTGAACCCGCGTCCTGGTCGCAGGCGATTGATCAATTTGACGACGAGCTCCTCGTCGGTCCGGGTACCTGCGCCGTCCCAACGCCGCGCGCCGCTCAGATGACTCGCATCAGGGTTCACCAGATTGCCGATGTGCGAGGGCGAACCATTTGGAAGGAGCAACTGCGAGGCCGAAGGGATGACGAAGTCATGCGCCCCCTTCGCAAGCGCGCTCTCCAGCCCATGCTCGCCGGCGGGGATGCCGTTCAGGTACTCGCCGGCGACGGTCCCGGGCGTCTCCGGCGGAAACGAGATGCCGTCGACCCTGTAGATGTCCTCGGCCTGGCTGACGAACTGTTCGACCTTTGCCGCCACCACACCCGCGCCGAGTTTCAGGTACCAGGCTGAATCATGCATGGCCGCATCGACCAGATCGCGCATGCCGCTGTCGGTGCCGATCACCGCTCCGTGCTGGATGTCCAACAGCCGCCAGGTGGCGATCGCATGAAGGACCGATCCCACCTCACCCATCCTCGCGGGATCGAGGTCCCAGAACGCCAGGTCCTCGAGGCCCGACAGTCCAGAGGCCCACTTGCGAGCGGCGAGCCAGGTCTCCCGGAGGCGTCGGTTGTCGTTGGGTCCGGTCCAGGTCAACAGCTCGGCGTCGAGGAGCTGGTTGACGAACGAGACCAGCGAGCTGCGCTGCTGGTGTTCCATCAGGAACGACCACACACGGGTCCCGCGAAACTTCTCCGGAAGCCAGCCTGGAAGGGCAAGCAGGATGCCGAGCATCGCCCGCGCGACGTCGGCCGCTTTCGCCTTCGCGGCCACGGGAGATCCGCGGTTGGGTGACTGGACGGTGATCACCGAATGGATGCACCGCTTCCCGGGTTGCGCGACGTGCTCGTCGAGGAACGCGAGGTAGCGCGCGACCGTTCCCCCTTGACTGTAGCCGATGAGGACGTTCTGCGCGCCGCTCTTCAGCGCGGTCCGTTGCAGGAGCTCGTAATAGCCCAGCGACTGGTCGGCGAAGTTCATCCGGACGTCGCCGAACATCGGACCGATGGCCGCTTCCGCGTCCGCGGCGCTGAACGGGTTTTCTTTTGGAAACCGCCGCTCGAGATGCCCGCCGAGCTCGGCCAGACGGTTCAAACCGTCGGGCGAGGCGACCTCCTTCCAGAAGTCCGTTCCCAGCTCGCCGACGCATTTGAGCGGAATGGGCATGAAGTATTCGTCGTACTTTGTCGTCTCGCCCTCGGGCAGGGAAGCGCCTTCGTGCATCAACTCGCCGTCTTTCCCGTCCTCGCCGTCGTTGACTTCCATTTCAATCGCGTCGGGATTCGGCGCCCTGGCGCCGCCGTTTCGAACGCGCCGCCCGATTCGCACGTCGAATCGGTTCATCAGATTGGCGAGAAGAAGATCCTGCTCCCACTCGACCACCCTGTTGAGCAACCAGAGCGTGAGCTTCTGCTTTTCCATGTTTTGCCCCCCCGAATGGCAGTCTACATGAGGCAATGCACCGGGCGCGACGCGCCGCGCAGCAGCTGGATCGAGCCGTAGGCGAACAGCGCCATGCACACGTACTGCGCTGGCGTCAGCCCGAAGTACCGCGCGTCAGAGTAGGCGACGTCCGTGGCGCGCAAGAAGTCCAGGAAGAAGCGTCCGACGGAATAGAGCAATGCCAACAGCGGCAAGAGGCGCCCGGCGAGCTTCTTCCGCCGCGAGAGCGCAAACAAGGCCGCCGTGATCGCGCCGAGGAGCAGTGCGTCGTACAAGCCGAGATCGTGCCGTGCGCCCCCGGGAAAGCTCACCGCGAGCGGAAATGACGTCAGCGACCCGGGATGATCGTGAACGCTGAAGCAACCGAGGCGGGCGACGGCCCATCCCGGCGCAACCGCGACCGCGAAGGCGTCGGCGTAATCGGTGAACCGCCGACCGTGCAACCTGAACCAGAGAACGACGGCGAGCGTCCCTCCCAGGACGCCGCCGGTGGACGAGAGGCCATCCCAGAATTTGAGGAGTTGCCAGCCGTGCAGCTCCTCGGGATGGTAGAGGAACACGTGCATCAGATGGCCGCCCAGCATGCCGCCGACGAGGGCCCAGACCGGAGCCTCGCGCATCGGGAAAGGATCGAGCCCGGCGCGCTTCGCCTCCCGAACCAGCAGCCACGCCGCAAGGGTCACACCGGCTGCGGCCAGCACGCCGAAAGACTGCAACGTGACCGGCCCCAGCCGCAGCGAGGGGAACTCAAAGTACGGGATCATCCCGATTTGACTCCCGGCTACCGCCCCCGATTCAGGGCCAGCTGCGATCGCGATCGTCGTCGTTCCCCGACGCGGGGACTACGGGTCTGCGCCTCTGTCGGATTGGCGGCGGCGAACGTCGGAACCGCCTGCGGAACGGCGGCGTTGTCGGGGCTGGGCGTGTCGTTCCCGTAGCCGTACCAGCCGATGATCCCCTCGGGGTTCTCCAACGCCGTAGACCCTTGGGCCAATGCGACCTGGCGCAACTCGGGTGAAAGTCGCCGACGCCGGCGCGAAGCCAAGGGCTTTGGCGTTGGCCGGCACGCCGGTGAGCGACCCGCTTCGCCCGGAGTCGGCGGCCACGGCGGTGACGAAGGAAACGACCATCCCTGCGACCACGACCAGCATCCTGCGATTCATGCGCCCCCCTTTCAGAAGCGAAGGCGCGCATCCTACGGATCGATTCGAACGGCGTTCGCCAAGCTTTGGCGACTTGCAGGTGACTGTCCCGTGACGACCGCACCGGCGCGTCGCGTCACGACCGGGCTTTCATCGAGGCACATCGGCTACACTCCTTGCGTGCGAAGGAGTCCGTTGCTGGTCGCGCTGTTGCTCGCGCTCGCCGCGCCGGCGCACGGCGACGCGCCCGCCCGGCGCGCAGCAGTCATTTTCCTCTCCTTCGATCAGGACGTCCCCGGCCTGCACGAGCTGGTCGAGGCGGTCACCGCGGGTTTGCGACAGGAAAGCCACGCCCCGCTCGACCTGTTCGTCGAGTACACCGGCCTCGATCGCTTCTCTGGCGACGAGTACGAGAAGATCCTCGTCTCGCTGTACCAGCAGAAGTACAGCACGCGGAAGATCGACCTGGTGGTCGCGGTCGGGCCGGCGGCGCTCGACTTCATCGTCGCCCGCAAGGTGCTGCCGCACGTCTCGATCGTTTCCTGCTACGTGGCCAGGCGCTTCGTCGAAGCGGCGAAGGCGCAGCGCCCGGAGCTGACCGCGGCGATGCCGTCGCAGAACGCGCCCAAGGTCATCGAGCTGATGCTCTCGATGTTCCCGCGGACGAAGCGCATCCACGTCATCCTCGGCGCGAGCGAGTACGAGCGGGCGCAGGCAGCGGCGGGCAAGCGGATCTTCGCGTCGTTCGAGGGGCGGGTGGAGCTGACCTACCTCAACGATCTGACGCTCGCGCAGGTCGAGGCGCGCCTCGCGGCCCTCCCCGACACCGAGCTCGCGCTCTACGGCAGCATGCTTCGGGACGCGTCAGGGCAGGACTTCAACACCAACGAGGCCCTGCAGCGCATCTCACGCGCTTCCCGGGGCCCGATCTTCGGCCTGGTGGCCGAGGACCTGGGGGACGGGATCGTCGGGGGCTACCTGCTCAGCATGGAGCTGTCCGGGAAGGCGGCGGCGGAGCTCGGACTGCGCGTGCTCAAGGGCGAGCGAGCCTCGGCGATCCCAATGATGGTCGAGGCCGGCGTCGTGCCCCTCTGGGACTTCCGCGAGCTGCGCCGCTTCGGCATCCGCGAGCGGGATCTCCCGCTCGGCAGTCAGATCCGCTTCCGCGAGAAGACCCTGTGGGATGTGTGGTGGCGTGAGATCAGCGCCGGCATCGGGCTGATCCTCGTCGAGTCGATCCTGGTCGCGGCGCTGATCGCGCAGCTCCGCCGGCGCAAGCGCATCGAGCGCGAGCTGGACGCGCAAAAGACGCGCTACCGCACGGTTGCGGACTTCACGCACGACCTCGAGTTCTGGCGCAAGCCCGACGGCAGCTTCGAGTACATCTCGCCCTCCTGCGAAAGGATCACCGGCTACCCCGTCGCGGAGGTCTCGAAAGACCCGCACATCCTCCAGGAGCGGATCCTCGCGGAGGACCTCACCGCGTGGAAGGAGATGCAGGGCAAGGCCCTCGCCGGGACGCAGCAAGGGCCCATCGAGATCCGCTTTCGCCGGCCTGACGGCGAGGTGCGCTGGCTGGAGCAGATCTGGAACCCCGTCCGCTTCGAGGACGGCAGCTTCGGCGGCACCCGCGGCAGCATCCGCGACGTGACGGCGCGCAAGCAGGCCGAGCTGGACCTCAAGCGCGCCTATCAGGAGATCGCGGCTCTCAAGGATCAGCTCGAGGCGGAGAACACCTACTACCGCGGGAAGATCCAGTCGGTGGAGGGCGCGAGCGAGCTGATTGGCGACAGCGATCCGATGAAGTACCTGCGCTTCCGCATCGGGCAGGTCGCGCCCTCCGCCACCACCGTGCTGATCCAGGGCGAGACCGGCACTGGAAAAGAGCTGGTCGCGGAGTCCATCCACCGCCTGGGCGTCCGCAGCGGGAAGGTGCTGGTGAAGGTGAACTGCGCCGCGCTTCCGCACGCGCT
>DASRTX010000320.1:0-13125 GCA_035655715.1 Myxococcales bacterium
CTCAACGCGGTCGACGCGTTCTTCCACGATGCGATGACCGGTTTCATCTTTTCCCGGGGCACCGCCGACGTGTCGAGCAGCGTGTGGGTCTACGGCGTCCTCGTGCCGGGCGCGGTGACGGCCGCCTTCCTCGCCACGGGCCCCTATGCGTCCGAAGGCGCGGGATGGCGAGCGACGCTGATCGTCGCCGAGTCTGCGGCGGTTTCCGCCGCAGTGGTGCAGGGCCTGAAATTCACCGCGGCCCGCAAGCGACCGTTCGTGCGCTACGGCACCGGCGAGACGAGCGGCGTATACGACGTGAACAAGCCCGACAGCATCTTCAGCTTGCCCTCCGGACACACGGCCCTGGCCGCCTCGTTGGGATTCGCCACCGCTATGACCGCCTCGCTGCAGGAATCGCCGGCAGCGCCCTGGCTCTGGGGCGGCGCGGCGCTGGGCATCGTCACCACCGCCTCGCTGCGGATGATGGCGGAGAAGCACTACTTCACCGACGTCGCCGCCGGCGCGCTGATCGGCGCAGCCTCAGGCACCATCTTCCCGCTCCTCCACCGGCGCGGCGGGGCGCTGTCCACTCCCTTGGTGTCGGTGGGCGCGCAGGGCCCGGCGTTCGCCGTGTCGGGAGTCTTCTGACGCTGTAGATTGCGCGGCATGACCCATCCGCTCGCCGGGAAACCCGCGCCGCGCGACGTGCTGGTCGACGTCGATCGCCTGCGGCGGCTTTATTTCGAGGAGAGGCCGGATCCCGAAGAGCCGCAGCAGCGCGTGGCTTTCGGCACCAGCGGCCACCGCGGCTCCTCGCTCAAGCGCGCCTTCAACGAAGCGCACATCCTGGCGGTGACACAGGCCGTCTGCGAGTACCGCAAGGCGCAGGGGACCACCGGCCCGCTCTATCTGGGCAAGGACACGCACGCGCTCTCCGATCCCGCCCAGGACACCGCGCTGGAGGTGCTGGCCGCGAACGGCGTGCGCGTGCTCTGGTCGCGGCACCCCACGCCCACGCCGGTCATCTCCCACGCCATCCTCACCTACAACCGCGGGCGATCGGACGCCCCCGCCGACGGAATCGTGATCACCCCGTCGCACAACCCGCCGGAGGACGGTGGCATCAAGTACAACCCGCCCAATGGTGGTCCGGCCGACACGGCGGCGACGGGCTGGATCGAGCAGCGCGCCAACGCGCTGCTGAAGGACCCGGACAAGGTCCACCGCCATGCGCGGGGAGCGGGGCTCGAGGAGCACGACTTCGTCTCCCCCTATGTGCGCGATCTGAAGAGCGTGATCGATCCGGCGCCGGCGCGCGGGCTGCGATTGGGCGTCGATCCGTTGGGCGGTTCCAACCTGGAATACTGGGATCCCATCGCCGCCGAGTACGGGCTGGACATCACGGTGGTGAACCGCACCGTCGATCCTGCTTTTGGCTTCATGACGCTGGACCACGACGGCAAGATCCGCATGGACTGCTCGTCGCCGTACGCCATGGCCAAGCTGGTGGCGCTCAAGGACAAGTACGACCTGGCCTTCGGCAACGACACCGATTCGGACCGGCACGGCATTGTCACGCCGACTGCGGGGCTGATGAACCCCAACCACTACCTGGCGGTGTCCATCCAGTACCTCTTCACCAATCGCGGCTGGCCGGCGCGCGCGGCGGTGGGCAAGACGCTGGTCTCCTCGGCGCTGATCGACCGGGTGGCGAAGAAGATCGGCCGCACGCTGCGGGAAGTGCCGGTGGGCTTCAAGTGGTTCGTGGACGGCCTGCTCGACGGATCGCTGGGATTCGGCGGCGAGGAGAGCGCCGGCGCTTCCTTCCTGCGCCGCGACGGAAGCGTCTGGTCCACCGACAAGGACGGCATCATCATGGACCTGCTCGCGGCGGAGATGCTGGGGCGCACCGGCAAGGATCCGGGCGTGCTCTACCGCGAGCTCTCCGACGAGTTGGGCAGGCCCGTCTACACGCGCATCGACGCGCCCGCGACGCCGGCGCAGAAGGCCGCGCTGAAGAAGCTGTCGCCCGACGCGGTGCGGGCCGACACGCTGGCCGGAGAAAAGATCGTCGCCCGCCTGGTGAAGGCGCCGGGCAATGGCGCGGAGATCGGAGGCCTCAAGATATCGGCGGAGAACGGGTGGTTCGCGGCGCGGCCCTCGGGCACCGAGGACGTCTACAAGATCTACGCGGAGAGCTTCCGCGACGAGGCGCATCTGCAGCGCATCGTCGACGAGGCACAGTCCATCGTCAGCGCGGCGCTGAAGGGGGCGTGAGTCCACTCCGGCGCACATGCGCGCATTGACCGTCCGGCGCATCTCGTCTACCGAAGTGCGGTGACCGACAACCCGCGCACGCGCTTCGTCCGCCATCAGGGCCGCGCCATCGTGCTGATGGACTTCTCGCACATCGTCGACGAAGTGCTCGCCACCCAGGTGATCGCGCAGGCGCGGCAGTTCGTGGCCGACCAGCCTCAGGTGCGCAATCTGCTGACCATGGTGGATGCCACCGGAGCGCGCTGCACCGCGCCGCTGGTGGAGCAGCTCCGCGACCTGGCCACGCACAACACGCCGTGGGTCCTGGCCGGGTCGGTGGTGGGCGTGAACGCCATCCTCAGCCTCCTCTTGCGCATCATCACCGCCGTGAGCGGACGCAAGCTGGCCGCCTTCCGCACCCGGGACGAGGCGATGGCCTGGCTGGTGCGGCAAGAGACGCCTCCCACTTCCGTGCCGCAGCAGTGGACGGAAACGGAAGGCTAGCGCAGAGGCCTGCGCGGGATAGACTTCGCGCCATGCCCTTCGATCCCAACGCATCGTTCGGAAAGTCGCTCTTCTTCGGGGAGATCCTGGAGGACCAGATCTTTCCGTACCCGCAGATGCCGCGCGATCAGGCCGAGCTGGTCCAGCCCATCTGCGAGACCATCGACAAGTACATGGCGGACATCGACCGCGCCAGGCTGGACCGCACGGGCGAGATGCCGGCCGAGCTGCTCGCGTCCCTCAAGGAGATGGGCCTCTTCGGCGTGATCGTGCCCGAGGAGCACGGCGGGCTTGGGCTCTCCAACACCGGCTACGCGCGGGTGATGCAGCAGATCGCCTCCTGGGATGGCTCCATCGCGGTCACGCTGGGCGCGCACTCCAGCATCGGCTTCAAGGGCCTGTTGCTCTTCGGGACCGACGAGCAGAAGCGCCGCTACCTGCCCCGGCTGGCCACCGGCGAGATGATCGCCGCCTTCTGCCTCACCGAGCCGGGCAGCGGCTCCGACGCGTTCTCCATCAAGACCAGCGCGCGCCGCGAGGGCGATTTCTACGTGCTCAACGGCCAGAAGCTGTGGATCACCAACGGCGGCATCGCCGACTTCTACACCGTGTTCGCCAAGACCACGCCGGACACGCCGCAGCAGAAGGGCCGCATCAGCGCCTTCATCGTCCCCCGCGACCTGGGCGGGGTCACGCACGGCCCGCACGAAGACAAGATGGGCATCCGCGCCTCCAACACCACCGCCGTCTACTTCGACAGCGTGCGCGTGCCGGCGGCGAACCTGCTCGGCGAGGAGGGCAAGGGCTTCAAGGTGGCGATGAGCATCCTCAATCACGGTCGCACCGGATTGGGCGCAGGCGCCGTGGGCGGACAGCAGCGCCTCTTGCAGCTCGCGGTCGCCCACGCCGCCGAGCGCAAGCAGTTCGGGCGGCCGCTGGCGAGCTTCGGCAAGGTGAAGGAGAAGCTCGGGCGCATGGCGACCAACCTCTACGTGAGCGAGTCGCTCTGCTACCTGGTCTCGGCGACCATCGACCGCGGTGGGGTGGACTACTCGGTGGAGGGCGCCGCCACCAAGGTCTTCAACTCCGAGGCGCTGTGGAGCGCCACCGACGAGGCGCTGCAGATCGCGGGCGGCATGGGGTACATGCGCGAGCAGCCCTACGAGCAGGCAATGCGCGACGCGCGCATCAACCGCATCTTCGAGGGCACCAACGAGATCCTCCGCCAGTACGTGGGGCTCACCGGCCTGCAGAAGCCGGGCGAGTACCTGAAGGGGCTGGGCAAGGAGCTGTCCAGCGCGCTGACCGCGCCGATCAAGAGCTTCGGCCTCTTGCGCGACTATGCCGTTCGCAAGGCGAAGCAGAGCGTGCCCATGCAGGCCCTTCCCTACGGGCGCGAGCCGCAGATCACGCGCGCCCACCCTGTCTTGCAAGAGCAGGTCGTCTACCTGGAGGACGCGGTGCAGTCGCTGGCGGCGGTATGCGAGACCGCGCTGCGCCGGCACGGGCGAAACATCGTGGAGCAGCAGCTGCAAGTCTCGCGCATCGCCGACATCGCCATCGATCTGCTGGCGCTCTGCGCCGCCCTCTCACGCACGAGCGGGCTGATCGAGCGCAAAGGGCTGGAGAAGGCGAAGAACGAGATCTCGATGACGTACACGTTCTACTCGGACGCGCGCCGCCGCGTGCGCGCCAACCTGCGCGCCAGCACGGGCAGGAACAACGACGAGTCCATCCAGCACGTGGCGGACGCGGCCGTGGCCGCGGGCGGCTACGAGAACGACGTGCTGAAGTAGTTTCGGGGTAATAGTTTCGGGGACACCTTACGTAAGCCGTCGTATGGTGTCCCCGAATCTCGCGCTTACAGCGAGAGCACGCCGGTGCGGATCAGATAGGCGAGCTGTGCGCGCTGCGCCGAGTCGAGGAGGCCGTGGATGCGGCCCAGCGCCTTGATCACCGCGTCGCGCAGGCGCTCCGCGCTCTTGACGCGCAGGTCGCCGCCTTCCCTGGCGCGCGTCTCGTCGAACTGCTCGAGGCCCAGCGCGTCCGCGAACGCGGCCACCGTGCGGCGGTCGTCCACCGCGGCCTGCGCGCGCTCGGTCTTCAGCTCGTCGAGGATCTTCGCCAGCTGCCCGACCTGCTCCTCGCTGAGGTTGAGCTTGTAGGCGAGGAACCGCAGTGGCCTGCGGACGCCGAACGAGCCGCCGCCGAAGTCATCGCCGGACGCGCCACCGCGCCAGCCCGGCCATGCCCACATGCGCGGCCCGTCGCCGGCCTCGCCCGCATTCGCGCCTTCGCCTTCGCCACAGCCGTGCCGGCCGCGCGCGTGCTTCCACCACCACATCATGCCTGGGTGCATCGTTCCTCCAACTCGCCGGGGCGATTCGCTCCCGGCGGGGATTGCAGGCGTGGGCACCATGCCTCACGCGTTCCTCCGAACGTAACGCCTGCCCGCGGCAAGTCAACCGCGCGGCCCTGGAACTGGCCGAGCCCCGAGGATCCTGTAGAGTTGCGGGCGGAAGATGGCCAATCTGCACGAGATCCTGGAGAAGGCGCGCGCCGCCGGGCACCCCCTGGCGTACAACGAGGCGGCGGTGCTCTTCGCCGCGGTGATGCGGCTGGCCGCGGGACAGAACGCGACGCTGCGGGCGCGGCTGGTGCAGATCGACGAGGCCGGCGGCCTGCACGTGGCGCCGTTCGACGATCGCGCCCCCGAGAGCGAGCCGGGGTACGAGGCACCGGAGCTGTTGGTGAAGGATCCGCCTCGCCGCAACGAGCCGCGCGTCCAGGTCTACGCGGCGGGCGCACTCGGCTACGAGCTGCTCACGGGGCGCACGCCGCCGCGGCCTGGCAGCGTGCCCGGGGCGGAGCTGGGCGGTCCGCTGGGCGACATCGTGCGCATGGCGCTGGCGCCAGATCGGCGCGAGCGCTTCGGCGATCTTGCCCAGCTCCGCGAGGCCATCGAGGGCGTGCAACCGCGGCCGCCGGCGGAGGGAGAGCGCAACATCTTCGCCGCGCTGCGCACGCGCCTCGCGCGGCCGCCGCCCGAGAAGGAGGCGGTGGCCAAGGTGATC
Source organism: Myxococcales bacterium (assembly GCA_035655715.1). GTDB lineage: Bacteria > Myxococcota > Myxococcia > Myxococcales > 40CM-4-68-19 > 40CM-4-68-19. Next base: position 5,817 of record DASRTX010000320.1, read on the forward strand.
GACCGGCTTCACCATGTCGAGTCACAGGCTGCCGCCCTCGCCAAGGCGCACGCCAAGCTGGAAACGACGCAGCGGCAGATGCTCGAGACGGTGGAGCGTTTCGCGGACGGACAGCGGCGCGCCGAGGAGGTGCAGCGGCGACGCTCCTCGAGCATCGCTCCGGGCCTGTTGGCGGGAGCCGTGGGCGCGGTGGCCGTGCTCGGTGGCGCGTGGGCGCTGGGGATGATCTCGCCGCCGGGCGCCGCGCGGATTTCGACCAGCGCGCCCACCACGACAGCGGAATCGCCTCCGGCGCCGGCTGCCGCTGCGCCGGAGCCTCCAGCGCCCGCACCCGCGCCCCGCAAGAAAGAGCCGGCGCCGTCAGCCGCGGAGACGCCCGTGCCAGCGATCGATGCCGCGGTGGCGAGCGCGGATGCAGGGGCGCTCGCTTCCGGCGACGCCGGCGAGGAAGCCGAGGCGCGGGACGGCGGAGCGCAGGCGGCCGAGGACGCGGGAGCGCAGCCCGGGCAGGCCCAAGCGCCGCCGCCCGCCGCGCCCGCGCCGGAAAAGAAGCGGCGCCCCGCGCAGGCCAACCAGGCCGCCATGCAGCATGCCCTCGCCGTCTCGCAAATGCGCCGTGGCGAGGGAGCCCTCGAGCAGGGCAATGCCGACGCCGCGCTGCAGAGCTTCCGCGCCGCGCTGGAGAACGAGCCTTCCATGGCGGTTGCGTTCCGCGGCCTGGGAATGGCGTATTCGATGCAAGGCAACGACACCCAGGCGCTGCAGGCCTACGAGCGCTACCTGAAGCTGGCGCCGCTCGCCCCGGATGCAGCCGAAATCCGCAAGTCGATCAAGGAGTTGCGCGCACGCTCCAAGTCCGCCGGCGGCTGAACGTCGAGCCGTCTTCCTCTACTGACCGGGGCGCCGCGCGAACATCCCCGACGAGCGCACGAAGAAGACGCGCTCGCCCTGCTGGTTGAAGAGCTCGCCGAGGTTGAAGACGGTGCCGCGGTCGGCGTGCTTCGACGACGGCTTCAGCGAGGTGACCGTGAGGCGCGCGCGCAGCTTGTCGCCGGGGCGCACCGGCTTGAGCCAGCGCAGCTCGTCGATGCCGGCGGAGCCGAGGCTGGCGGCGTCCTGCAGCAGGCCGCGGACGAGCAGGCCCATGTAGATCGATCCCGTCTGCCATCCGCTGGCGATCAGCCCGCCGTACATCGACTTCCGCGCGGCTGCCGGATCGACGTGGAAGGGCTGGGGATCGTACCGCCGCGCGAATTCCAGCACCTCGGCCTCGCTCACCGTTTCCTCGCCCAGCTCGAACACCTGTCCCTCGGCGAAATCCTCGAAGTAGCGCATGGCGGCCTGACTACACCGCCGCACCGCGAAACGCGAGGCAAGTCGGGCCGGTGCGGAGGTGTGCCGCTGTGCGGGCGGTTGTGCCTTGCGTAGCCCTGAGGCGCATCTTGTAAAGCTACAGCCCAGGGACACGGGTTCCATCGCGTTCCGGGGGGCACCATCGTGAACGAGGCAGTTGCGCTGCGAGGCGCCGCGCGGGTGGCGGCGATGCCGGGAATCGTCGCGGGCGGGCTCGCGCCAGATGTTTCGAGGCCCCTCACGCCGGGCCTTTGGGCCGAGGGTCGCTCCGCGGCCAGGGCCGGGGCGCTTCTCCTCCTCGAGCTCTCCGGGCTGTGGGCCTTGAGCAGGCTCGGCTACTTCCTGGTGGCCTTCCTGCGCGTGCCGCTGCCGGGAAACGTCGCGGGCATGTTGATCCTCTTCGCGCTCCTCTGCAGCGGGGCGGTGCCCGCGCGCCTGTTCGAGCGCAGCTCGGCGCTGCTCAGTCGCCATCTTCCCTTCTTCTTCGTGCCCATCGCGGTGGGACTGATGGATCTCGGGGCGACCGTCCTCTCCGAGGGATGGCTCTTGATCGTGCTGCTGGGCGCAAGCGCGGCCGCGGGTCTGTGCGTCACCGGCTGGATCGCGCAGTGGCTCTCCGCGCGGAAGGCGCAGCCGTGAACCCCGCCCTGACCATCTGGGGGATCGCGGTGACGGCCGGCGCGTACGCGCTCAGCCGCAAGGTCTCGCGCCGCTGGCCCTCGCCGTTCACCAGCCCGGTCTTCTTCTCCACCTTGACCACCGTGCTGGTGCTCTCGGCCAGCAGGGTGCGCTTCGCCGAGTACGCGCAGGCGAAGGAGATCCTCACCTTCCTGCTCGGGCCGGCCACCGTGGCGCTGGCGCTGCCGCTCTACCGCAACCGCCGCTTGCTCATCGCCAATCTCGTGCCGGCGCTGACGGGGCTGGTTGCCGGGGCGCTGAGCACCATGCTGGCAGTGGTCGTGCTGGCCAAGGCGCTGGGCTTCTCGCGCACCGTGGTGCACTCGATCGCCATCAAGTCGGTGACGGCGCCGGTCGCGGTGGAGCTGGTGAAGATCGTCGACGGGGATGCGACGCTCACCGCCGCCTTCGTGATCGTCACCGGCATGATCGGCGTCATGCTCGGGCCCTGGCTCCTGGACCGCGCCCGCATCCACTCGCCGCTGGCGCGCGGGCTCGCCCTCGGCACCATCTCGCACGGGCAGGGCACCGCGCAGGCCGCGCTGGAAAGCGAGCTGTCGGGCGCCATCGCCAGCATTGCCCTCGGAATCGCCGCGGTGTTCGTCTCCATCGCCGCGCCGATCCTGCTGCGTTACTTATAATCCTGCACCAACGGCAGGAAATCCTTGGCGAAGGCCGGCCCGCGCGCTTCGTCCTCGTGCTTGAAGTAGACGAACACATCGCCTGGATACTGCCGGACCTGCTCCGCCCACTTGCGCAGCGCCGGCTCGTCGTAGTCGAGGCGGCGCAAGCGGAAGTAGCCGAAGTCCGCGGTGCGCTCGGGCGGGGTGGCCAGGTCCTCGCTCTCGGCGATGCAGAGGGCGGCGCCGGCGTCTCGAAGCGCGGCGTACGTGGCATCGCTGAACCAGCTGTCGTGACGGAACTCGAAGGCGGCGCGGATGTCGCGCGGGAGCTGGCCGAGGAAGCCGCGCAAGAGCGGCACGTCGGCTTTTAGATTGGGGGGAAGCTGGTAGAGCACCGGCGCCAGCCGCGGCCCCAGCTCGCGCGCGACCTCCGCGAACGACGCCACCAGCTCGTCGGTCTCGCGCAGGCGCTTCTGGTGCGTGATGCGCTGCCAGGCCTTGAGGGCGAAGCGGAACCGATCCGGCACCTGCGCCGCCCAGCCCTGGAGGATCTTCGGCGTGGGCTTCCGGTAGAACGAGTAGTTGATCTCCACGGTGTCGAACTGCCCGGCGTAGTACGAGAGCATCTTCTTCGCCGACAGGTCCTCCGGGTAGAAGCTCCCGCGCCACGCCTCGTAGTTGTATCCGCTCGTCCCCACGTGGACGGTCACGCCTGCACCAGCTTCCGGTAGGTGCGCAGGTGGCGCAGCGCGCCGGCCGCGTCGCCGCGCGACTCGTAGAGGTGGGCGAGGTTGTAGTGGGCGTCGGCGCAGCCGGAGTCTGCGGCCAGAGCCGTGCGGTACGCCAGCATCGCCTCGTCCGGCATGCGCAGATCCTCCAGCGCAACGCCGAGGTTGAAGAGCGCGGTGACGTCGTACGGCCGCAGCTCGATGGCCCTGCGGTAGTGCTCGGCGGCTGCCCGCGCGTTGCCGGCCTCGTGCAGCAGACGGCCCAGGTTGACCCAGGCGTCCGCGAGCGAGGGATCGAGCTCGAGCGCGCGGCGATAGGCGTCCCGCGCCTCGTCGGGCGCGGTCTCCTCCAGATCGCAGGCGCGCTCGTAGAAATCGGCCGCGTCGCCGCCGCGGGCGCGCAGCTGCAGCGGCGTCACCTTGCGGGCCAGTTCCTGCGCCTCGAAGTCGAACAGGGTCTGCCCCGACTCCGGGCTCCACGAGGCGCGGCCATCGCCCACCACGATGCGATCGCCCTCGGCGCGGATGTGCACGCCTCGCAGCGGCCGCCCTTCGGGGAGCTGCTCCTTCAGCTTGCGCAACGCGCTGCGCACGCGCCGCGGCGCGATGCGCGCGGAGACCAGCCCTTGCGCGGTGCGCAGCAGTACCAGGTCCTGGAAGGAGAAGCGCAGCTCGCCGCGCGGGCCGCGCGCCGGTTCGAGAAACCCTGCTCTCACGTACGCGCGCACCTGACCGATCGAGAGGCCGAGCATCTTCGCCACCTCGCGCGCTCCGTAACCGCTCATCGCGCCGAAGATGGCACGCCCTCCTACTTCTTGGAAGCGGCCTTCTTCTCGGATTTGGGCTCGCGCGCGGCGCGCTTGGCCGGCTTGCGCTCCTCGGCCGGCTCGGGTTCCGCCGCCTTCGGCGCAGGAGCGAGGCCCTTGGCCGCCAGCGAGGCTTTGAGCGCCTCCATCAGATCGATGATCTGCGTCTGCGGCTGCGCAGGCTCCTCGGTCTGGATCTCCTGGCCCGCGACCTTGCGCTGGATCTGCTCGTGGATGCGCGCGCGCACGTCGTCCGTGTACTTCTCCGGCTTGAACTCGTCGGTGGAGATCTGCTGGATGATCTGCTGCGCCAGCGCGAGCTCGGGTTCCTTGACCTCGCCGGGCTCCACCTCCACGTCCTTGAACGAGCGCACCTCGTCCGCGTACATCAAGGTCTGCATCACCAGCCCGCCCTCGGGCAGGGGACGGATCTGCACCAGGTACTGCTTGCCGCGCGCCGCGTAGCGCGCCAGCGCGGTCTTGCCGCTGCGGCGCATGGCCTCGGCGAGCAGGCGGTAGGCGCGGTCGGCGCCTTTCTCCGGCCCCAGGTAGTAAGGCTTGTCGAAGTAGACCGGATCGATCTTCTCGCTGGGCACGAACTCGGCGATCTCGATCTGCTGGGTGGCCTTCTCCTCCAGCGTCTTGAGCTCGTCGGGGGTGAAGGTGACGTAGCGATCCTTGGCGAACTCGTAGCCCTTGATCATCTCGTCGCGCGGCACCACCACGTTGTCCTCGCGCGGGCAGATGTACTGCTGCTTCACGCGGCCGCCGCACTTGGAGTGGAGCATGTTGAAGGAGATGGCCGCCGACGACTCGGTGGCGGAGAAAAGCTTGACGGGGATGGAGACCAGCCCGAAGGAAATGGTCCCGGTGGCGAGTGGCCTCATAGGGGCCGGATGATAACCTGACTGTAGAAATGTCCAAGTTCCTGGAGGAGTACCGGCGCAAGCGCTCCCCTGATCGGACCCCGGAGCCCATGGGCGCCGGCGCGGAGCGCCCGGGCGTCTTCGTGGTGCAGAAGCACGGCGCCACGCGCATGCACTACGATCTGCGCCTGGAATGGGACGGAGTGCTCAAGTCCTGGGCCGTCCCGCGCGGGCCGCATCCCGACCCGGCCGAGAAGCGCCTGGCGATGCAGACCGAGGACCACCCGGTGGAGTACGCCGACTTCGAGGGCGTGATCCCGGAGGGCGAGTACGGCGCCGGGCCGATGATCGTCTGGGACCGCGGGCAGTGGCGTCCGGTGGGCGACCCGCGGGAAGGCGTCAAGGCCGGCAAGCTGCTCTTCGAGCTGAAGGGCTTCAAGCTGAAGGGGATGTGGACGTTGGTACGGATCAAGGGCGACTCCGGAAAGGAATGGCTCTTGATCAAGGAGACCGGCGATGGGCACGTGCGCAGGTCGGTGGCGGAGCCGTACGACGACACCTCCGTCCTCTCCGGCCTCGCCGTCCACGAGCTGGGCGAGCCGGCTGCGCGAACGGCCGAAATGCGCGCGGTCTGCGAGCGGCTGGGAGCGCCGCGGCGGGCGGTGGCGGGCGAGGACGTGCAGCCGATGCTGGCAGAGACGCGCGACGAGCCGTTCGACGACGCGGCCTGGCTTTTCGAGCTCAAGTACGACGGATTTCGCGCCATCGTCTCGCGCGAGGCGACGCGCCCGCGCATCTTCTACCGGCGCGGCGCCGATGCCACCGGCGTCTTTCCCGACCTGGCCCGCGCGCTCATGGCGCTGCCCGCGCCGCGCTTCGTCGCCGACGGGGAGATCGCGGTGCTGGACGAGACGGGGCGGCCGGTCTTCCAGCGGTTGCAGAAGCGCGCGCTGCTCACCGCGCCGCGCGACGTGGAGCGCGCCGCGGTGGAGCTGCCCGCAACGCTCTTCCTCTTCGATCTCCTCGCCTTCGAGGACTTCGACCTGCGTCCGCTGCCGCTCCTGGAGCGCAAGAAGCTGCTGCGCCGCCTGCTCCCCGCCACCGGGCCGCTGCGCGCGGTCGATCACGTGGAGCGGCACGGGCGCGCGCTCTTCGCCAGCGTGCGCGAGCTGGGACTGGAAGGCGTGGTCGCCAAGCGCGCGGACTCGCCCTATCGCGGCGGCCGCTTCCGCGACTGGCAGAAGATTCGAGTCGAGCGGACGGGCGACTTCGCGGTGGTGGGGTTCACCAAGGCGGAAGGCTCGCGCACGGGGTTCGGCTCGGTTCACGTGGCGGTGCGCAAGCCGGACGGGTTCGTCTACGTGGGCAAGGTGGGCGGCGGCTTCAGCGAGAAGGAGCTGGTGGCGGCGCGCGCGGAGCTGGAGACGCTGCGGGTGCCCAAGCCTCCCTGCGCGGGTCCCATTCCCGGCGGGCGCGGTCACACCTGGGTGGAACCGAAACTGGTGGTGGAGGTGCGGTACAGGGAAATCACCGAGGATGGCCTGTTGCGCCAGCCCACCTTCTTGCGCTTTCGCACCGACAAGACGCCCGACGACTGCGTCGCCGCCGACGCGCCCGCGCCGGTGCCGGTCGCGCGCGAGGTCCCCTTCAGCAACCTCGAGAAGGTCTTCTGGCCCGAGGAGGGGTACACCAAGGGCGACCTGATCGACTACTACCGCGCGATCTCGCCCTGGCTCCTGCCCTACCTGCGCGATCGGCCGGTGGTGCTGACGCGCTATCCGGACGGCATCGCCGGCAAGAGCTTCTTCCAGAAGGACGCGCCCGACTACGTGCCGTCGTGGATCCGCACGGCGCGGTTCTACAGCGAGGATTCGAAGCGCGACATCGACTTCTTCATGTGTGACGACGTGGAGACGCTGCTCTACGTGGCCAACCTGGCCGCCATTCCGCTCCACCTGTGGGCCTCGCGGCTGACCGCGCCGCAGCACCCCGACTGGTGCATCATCGATCTCGATCCCAAGACCGCGCCCTTCGCCGACGTAGTGACGCTGGCGAACGCCGTACACGATCTCTGCGAGGAGATGGGGCTGCCCAACTTCTGCAAGACCTCCGGGCAGAAGGGGCTGCACGTGCTGGTGCCCCTGGGCGGCCAGCTCACGCACGCGCAGTCGATCACGCTGGCGGAGCTCATCGCCTCGGTGGTGGAGAAGCAGCACGAGACGATCGCCACCACCGCGCGGCACATCCCGTCGCGC
>DASRTX010000321.1:0-5430 GCA_035655715.1 Myxococcales bacterium
TCGGCCTGATTCGGGGGATGCTCGGGATGCCAGGCCTCGACGCCGTCGAGGGCGAGGTCGGCCATCGTCTTCAGCTCCTGCCGCGAGATCCCGTTCGCGCCGGGATGCGCGATGGTCGCGGTCCCTCCCGCCTGGTGGACGAGCTGCACCGCCTCGTCGACGGGGAGCCGGCGGCGGTCGACCCAGAGCGTTCCGCCGGTACGCAGGTAGCGGTCGAAGGCGTCCTTGATGCTCTGCGCGTGGCCGCAGTCGACGAGCACGCGCGCGAGATGAGGACGCCCGAGGTTCTCTCCTCCGCTGGCCGCCACCACGCGGTCCAGCGTCACGCCGCTGAGACCCTGCTGCCGGGCGCGCTGCACCATGCGTTCCATGCGCTCGCGGCGCTCGGCCATCATCCCGGCGGCAAGGCGGCCCAGCGCGGCGGAGCGGTCGTCGACGAAGTGCCCCAGCACGTGCACCTCGCGGCCGTGCAGGTCGCAGGACAGCTCGATCCCCGGCACGAGCCGCACCCCGACGGCTTCTGACGCAGCGCGGCATTCCGCGATGCCCGAGACGGTGTCGTGGTCGGTGACCGACAGCACCGTCACGCCGGCCGCGGCGGCCTCGGCCAGGAGTTGGGCAGGCGAGCGATCGCCGTCGCTGTGCACTGTATGGGAGTGCAGGTCGATCACGCCGATTGACGCTCCTTCGCCACGCTGGTTATCTCCCTACCATGCAGCACGTCCTGCAGATCAGCCGCAAGATCGATTATGGCTTGCGGGCGATGATCCATCTCGCCGGGCTCCCCGTCGGCAAGGTGGCATCGCTGCAGGATCTCGCGGTCACGCTGCACCTGCCGCGCGAGTTCCTCGCCAAGATCCTCAAGATCCTCACCGACAGGGGCCTGGTCCGCTCCACCCGTGGGGCCCACGGCGGCTACCAACTTGCCCGTCCCCCGCGCAACATCTCCTTCCTCGAGGTCATCGAGGCGGTGGAGGGCCCGGTCCAGCTCAACGTCTGCCTCGATCACAAGGACCGCTGCGACGTGAGCGCGGGCTGCACCATGTACGAGGTGTGGAGGGTGGGCCAGGATCGCATGCTCGAAGTCTATCGGCGCACCTCGCTGGCAGAGTTGGCGTCGGAACCTCAGCGACCCGTGCCCATCTCGCTGGGCATCCCCGCCCGCTGAGTCGTCACACCTTTTCCAACGCCAGCTCCAGCGCGTGGCGGTGCGCCGGCCACGTCACCGCCGCCAGCGCCTGCTTCGCGCCCGCCCACCGGTAGCCGACGTGCTCGTCGGACAGCGTCGGCGTCGCGGCGCCCTCCACCCTCAACAAGAACGCGTGCTCCTCGAACAGCTTGCCCTTGCTGCTCCGATAGCGGTGCGCGTACTCCAGTTCCACCAGCTCGCCGCGCAGTCCAGTCTCCTCCAGCGCCTCGCGCGCCGCGCAGTCCCGCGCCGTCTCGTCTTTGTCGGCCTTGCCCGTCACCGGATGTTCACGGCCGCCCCGCCGCGCCGGGCGCTCGAGCAGAAGCACTTCGGGCCCCTTCGGACCCTGCCGAGCAATCCAGACCAGGGCCTTGAGCCGCACACGCCCGATTGTAGCGGAGAACTTGTGGTAGATCGGCCGTCCCCTTGGCGGCAGCGGAGGCGTTCATGGAGGAGCTGCACCTGGACCTCGAAGGTCCCGACCCCCGCCGCGGCCTCGGCAGCATGGCCCGCGGGCTGGTGGGATCGGAGATCCTCAAGATCGCCGCCGAGATCCGCGCCGCCGTCACCGCCGGCCACCAGATCACCAACTTTACCGTGGGCGACTTCTCCTCCAAGGAGTTTCCCATCCCCGACCGGCTTCGCGAGGGGATCTTGAAGGCGCTGGCCGCGGGCGAGACCAACTACCCGCCCAGCGACGGCGTGCTGCGGCTGCGCGAGGCGGTCCGCGAGTTCTGGCGGCGGGACCTGCATCTGGAGGTGCCGCTGGAGAGCGTGGTGATCGCGGGCGGATCGCGCCCGGTGATCTATGCCGCCTACCGCGCGCTGGTGGAGCCGGGGGACACGGTGGTCTACCCGGTGCCGAGCTGGAACAACAATCACTACTGCCACCTGGTGGGGGCGCGCGGCGTGGCGGTGGAGACCGATCCGGAGCACGGCTTCCTTCCCACTGCCGCCTCGCTGCAACCGCACTTGCGGACCGCCCGGATGATCGCGCTCAACACGCCGCTCAATCCCGCCGGCACGGTGCTGTCGGTGGACGAGGTGCGGCGCATCTCGGAGGCGGTGGTGGCCGAGAACCGGCGGCGCGACAAGGCCGGCGAGAAGCCGCTCTACCTGCTCTACGACCAGGTCTATTGGCTGCTGACGTTTGGCAACGCCCGCCACGACACGCCGGTGCACGCGGCGCCGGAGATGGCGCGCTACACGGTGTTCGTCGACGGCATCTCCAAGGCGTTCGCGGCCACCGGCGTGCGCGTGGGCTGGTGCGTCGGGCCCAAGGCGGTGATCGCGGCCATCCGCGACATCCTCGGGCACGTGGGCGCATGGGCGCCGCGCGCCGAGCAGGTGGCGACGGCGGAGCTGCTGCGCGATGCGCCGGCGATGCAGGCGTATCTGCGCGAGCACAAGGGGCGGCTCCAGCAAAGGCTGGACCGGCTGCACGCGGGATTCTCGCGCATGGCCACAGCCGGGCTGCCGGTGCGCGACATCCCTCCGCAGGGAGCCATCTACCTGTCGGTGCAGTTCGACCTGATCGGCAAGCGCGGGTTCGAGACCAACGACCAGATCCGCAAGTACCTGCTCGAGGAGGCGGGCTTCGCGGCGGTGCCGTTCCAGGCCTTCGGCCTGCACGGCGAGAACGGTTGGTTCCGCCTCAGCGTCGGCGCCGTCTCGGTGCCCGACATCGACGAAGCGCTGCCGCGGGTCGAGGCCGCGCTCCGCAAGGCCGTCTCGTAGGGTCACAAGCGCGCCGTCCCGGCGCGGGCGACCAGGAGGCTCGGCCGCGCGCCGGGACGGGCGCCGAGGGGACGATCAGCGCGGGTTCGAGGTGGAGCCGCTGGACGAGCCGCTGTTGCTCGACGAGCCGCTGTTGCCCGACGTGTCGCTGGTTCCCGAAGTGCCGCTGGTGCCAGAAGTGCCACGGGTGGCGGAGGTGCCGCTCGAGTCCGAGCCGCCAGTCGCGCTGCTACCGGCGCTGCCGCTGCTGGTGGTGCCGCCGATGTTGTCGGAGGTGCCCGACCGCGGCGAAGCGCTGCTGTCCATGCCGGCGTCACGCGCGCGCAGGGCGGTGTCGCCGCGGCGGCCTTCGGGAGAAGCGCTGGTGCCGGTGGCGCTGCGGCCGCCGGAGTTGGAGTTGCAGGCACCCACGCCGGCCAACATGGCGGCGGCGGAGGCGAAGGTGATCCATCGATGCAGCTTCATTGGGTATCCTCTCGGTGGAGTCCAGCGACAAAGCTGAGGGTCCGGTGCAACCCCGGCAAGCGAGGGGCGCTCGGGAGCCGGCCGGGCCGGCGGCCGGCCCGAGGCGGGAGTAGAATGTCTCCCATGCCAAAGGACGAGCGCCCGCGCCCGATCCCCTCGGCCGGCGGAGCGCGCCGGGCTCCCAGCGCTCGCGAGGAGATCCGTCTCTTCACGCCGCGGGAGATCTATGACCATCTCGACCGCTTCGTGATCGGCCAGGTCGCCGCCAAGCGGGCCGTCGCCACAGCGGCCCACCAGCACCTCAAGCGCATCGAGCAGCGGCGGCTGGGCAGGCCCACGCTCCTGCGCAAGTCGAACTTGCTCCTGATGGGTCCCACCGGCTGCGGCAAGACCCACATCGCCCGCAAGCTGGCCGAGCTGCTGGAGGTCCCGTTCACGGTGGTGGACGCGACCGAGTACACCGAGGCGGGCTACTACGGGAAGGACGTGGAGGTGATGGTGGCCGAGCTGCTCTTCAAGAGCGGGCACTCCATCGACTCCACGCAGCGGGGCATCATCTTCATCGACGAGGTCGACAAGATCGCGCGCCGCTCGGGCAGCTCGCGCACAGGCGCGGGCAGCAGGGACATTGGAGGCGAGGGCGTGCAGCAGGCCCTGCTCAAGATGCTGGAGGGGCGCGAGATCTTCGTGCCGCTCAACGTGACCCAGCACTGGAACAAGCACGACTTCGTGCAGGTGGACACCACCGACATCCTCTTCATCTGCGCCGGCACCTTCAGCGATCTGCACCAGATCCAGGTGGACCGCCTGGTTGGCTTCGGCAGCGCGGGGCGGCGGATGGGCAGCTCGCGGCTTCGCGTCAAGGAGCTGATCGAATTCGGGATGCTGGCGGAGCTGCTCGGGCGCCTGCCCGTGCAGGTGCAGCTGGAGGAGCTCACCGCCGACGAGCTGTATCGCATCCTCACCGTCCCGCCCGATTCGCTGGCGCGCGAGTATCGCGAGGCGCTGCTGCTCGATGGGGTCGATCTCGAATTGAGCGAGGGCGCGCTGCGGGCCGTGGTCGAGTATTCGGTGGAGAAGAAGCTGGGGGCCCGATCCCTGCGCAGCATCCTCGAGGAGGTGCTGGCCGACGTGATGTTCGAGGCGCCCGAGAAGCGGGGCGAGCGCGTCTCACTGGACCGGAAATACGCGCTGGCGCGGCTCAAGCGCATCGACGCTGGGGCGCTGAGGGACTGACCCGCCATTGACAGCGGCCGCTGCTCGCGGCTCCATGCGGCATGCTCGCCTATACGTTCTGGCATTGGCCGCGGAAGGGCGCTTCCGAGTACGAGCGGCATCTGGCGGAGTTCCTGCAAATCATGGAGCAGGACAAGCCGCTGGGGTACGTGGGCGGCCTGTCGCTGCGCCACGCGGCTGCGCCTTGGCTGCCGGGGCCGGCCTTCCTCGATTGGTACAAGGTGGGAACCTTCGCCGACCTGGGCATGCTCAACGAAGGAGCGGTGAGCGGCTCGAGGCGCGCCCCCCACGACGACATCGCTGCCATGGCGGAGGGGGGCGCAGGCGGCGTGTACGAGCTGCAGCAGGGGCCCGCGGACTTCCGGGACGCGAAGGTCGCGCACTGGTTCGGGAAGCCCGCCGGCATGCGCTATGCCGAGCTCTTCGGCGAGTTGGCCGGGGTGGCCGGGTCGCTGTGGATGCGGCAGATGGTGCTGGGACCATCGCCGGAGTTCGTGCTGTTCGCGCCGCGGGACGTGGCGCTGAGCGTGCCTGCACGGCGGATCGACGTGTCGTGCGTGTGGCCCTAGCCCAGCGGGTGCTGCGGTTGGCTTATCCCGGGTTGAACCGCCGGACCAGTTCACCCGGCGGAACTTGTCCCGGGACAAGTTGGCACCGCGGCTCGGACCGTCGTTACGACCGCCGTCGCGGCTCTTTCAGCCGGTTGAACCGCGCGCTGGACCTGGTTCGCTCGGCTGAACTTGTCCCGGGACAAGTTGGCACCGCGGCTCGGACCGTCGTTACGACCGCCGTCACGGCTCTTT
>DASRTX010000322.1:0-13739 GCA_035655715.1 Myxococcales bacterium
CCGCTCCAGCGCCGACCGGCCGAAGAGCGAAGGCCCGAAGCCGGTCGGCCGCAGGCGCAGGTCGGGAATCGTCGAAAGCAACTCCAGCGAGGCCGAAGGGGCACCGGGGGAACCCGGCGTGCAGGCGGCGTGAACGTCGAAGCGCTCGCGATCCAGGGCGCGCATGATCAGGGCCTGGATCTGCGTGTCCGCTCCCGGTTTGGAGGGCGAGTTGATGAAGAGCACCGGGATCTTCGAAGCCGTCGCGGTCAAGTTCCGAACCCCGGCCGGAGCGGGCGCGAAAAGAGCGCGCGCACACCCTCGACGCCGAGCGCCTGGCCCGCCCCGGACCAATAGAGGACGTTGGCGAGCAGGCTGCAGCCGGCGCGCGCAGCCCTCTCGAGCCCCGCCGCCGCGGCGCCGCGGATGCCGGCGGTCAGCGTGCGCTCCGCCGCGGCGGTGAGGCGCGGCCGCCCGATGCAGGCCTTGACCAGGGATTTGGTGGCCGGGTGCAGGTGGCTCCAGTTGTCCGCCAGGGTGTCGAGCGCGTTCTCGTGGCCCAGGCGCCCATGGATGGAAACCTCCACCTGACCGTAGGAGCGGTGCATCCGCGACCACGACTCCAGGGAGCGCTCGGCGTGATGCACCCCGCTCGCCGCGGGATTGAAGCGGAAACGCAGCCCGCGCAGCGCCAGACGCGCCGCCAGCTCGATGTCCTCCGCGCGCGTCAGCGAGGTGTCGAACCCGCCGGCCTCGACCACCAGGCCGCGGGCCACCGAGGCGTTGCCGGTCCAGAACTGGCGGAAGCTGGGCTTCCAGTCTCCGCGCAGCATGGCGGCGTACTGCTTTTCCAGCTTGTCCTGCTCCCACGCGACCCACGGCTGCCGGTAACGCGGCAGCGACAGCAGTGGGCCAATCACGGCGATGCCCGTCTCCTGGCGGTGCGACCGCAGGTGCTCCTCGATCAGGGCCGGCCCCGGCACGACGTCGTCGTCGAGGAAGAGCAAGAGCTCGCCGCGCGCCTCACGCAACCCGCGGTTGCGCGCCGCCGCGGGTCCCGCATTGGCCTGCGAGACGGCGCGAAAAGCGAAAGGAAAGGACTGCTGACCAAGCCAGGCCAGCGTCCCGTCCTGGGAGCCGTCGTCCACCACCACCGCCTCGAAACGGCCGGGCGCGATGCTCTGGCGTGAGAGCGCATCCAGGACCAGCGCAAGGCGCGCGCGCCGGTTGTAGGTGGGGATCACGACCGTGATTTCCGTGTCCGCCCCCATCGGGCAAGTATACGCCAGCACCCGGCGGCGACGGCCGTTGCACCCACCCTCACCTCGCGTATATCCTCGCCCTCGAAGCTACAGGGGGATTCAGGAAAATGTCGTCGTGGGTTCCGCTCCAGCGGCGGGCAGGCTTGGTTTGCGCCCTCATCCTTGGAATGGCCGGCTGTGCCAACGTGGGCAAGTACGTGTGGGTCGACGATCTGCCGGAGGCGCCCGCGCGCCCGACACCCGGCGGATACATCCTCGCCACCGGCGACTTGATCAGCGTGCGCGTCTACAACCAGGAAGGCATGTCGACCCGCGGCAGGATCCGCAGCGACGGCAAGATCTCCCTGCCCTTCCTCAACGACATCCAGGCGGCGGGCTACACGCCGAGCACGCTGGCCGACCAGCTGCAGACGCGGCTCAAGGCCTTCGTCAACCTGGCGGTGGTGACCGTCTCGGTGGAAGAGGGGAGGCCCACCACCATCTCGGTGCTGGGCCAGGTCGTCAAGCCGGGCATCGTCCAGATCGAGCAGGGAACCCGCGTGGCGCAGGTGCTCGCGCAGGCCGGTGGGCTCAACGACTTTGCCCATTCCGACCGCATCTTCGTCATCCGCAACACGCCCGCGCCCGAACGCATCCGCTTCACCTACGCGGCGATCACCCGCGCGGAGGGCCGCGCCGCGACTTTCGTGCTCCAGAACGGGGACGTCGTCGTCGTCGAGTAGCGTATGGCACTTCCGCTGGCCACAGCCCTTGCTTCCCTCCTGGCGCAAGCCGCAGTCGGCGTGGACGGCCTTGCCCGCATCGAGACGCGCGGCACCGCTGGCACGTCAGCGGCCAGCACCGCGCCCGCCGTCACCCACGCCGAGACCCAGGTGGACGCGTCGATTGGCGCGGAGTTCGGCTCGGCACCCGTCCGCTTCCAGCTCCGGTATGCGCCCCGCGTGATCTTCAGCCTCACCCCCGACCCCGGCACGCCGGGATCGGACGTCCTGCACAACGGCACGCTGGTGGGGGACGTTCTCGTTTCTCCACGCGACCACCTCCGCCTCAGCCAGAGCTTCAGCTATGGCGATCAGACCTTCTCGCCGTTGGTCCCGGGTGAGCTCGGAGGAAAACCCTCCTCGACTCCCCCGCCGCTCGACCCGCAGCTGGCCCGCCTCGCGGTGCTCGCGTACGTCGCCTCGGAGTCCACCGTCACGTACGATCACAAGCTGGCGCCCAACGTGAAGCTGGAAACGTACGGCACCTACCTCATGAACGGCGGCGCGGACGCCATCGGCCGCACCGTGCTCCCGCTGCAGCACGGAGTGGTCGCCGGCTCGAGCGTGGGCCTGTTGCTGTCGCCGGTGGACGAGGTCTCCTTCCACCTCAACGCCAACGTCGCCCGCGTGGCCCACCAGGACAGCGCCCTCCTCGTCGGGAGCGCCGAATGGCGCACGCGGCTCTCGCGGCTGACGCAGGCCGATCTCTCTCTCGGCGGCGGCGCGGGCGGCGACCGCAGCCCCACCGGCTGGAAATGGGAGCCCACGCTGCTCCTGGGAGCCGGCATCACCCGGACGGTTCCACTCCAGCATCAGGACCTCAACGCCGGCGTGCGCGGGACGCTGACCTCGAGCATCGATCGGTTCGGAGGCGGCGTGTACCAGGTGGCCGACTTGAGCGCGCAGGCCACCTACTCCCCGCTCCGCGCCGTCAGCTTCGGGCCCTCGGCGGGCGTGAGCCGCGCGCTCACCGGCGGGACGCGCGGCGCGACCGTGGTGCATGGCGACTTCAACCTTTCCTATGGTCTCTTCGACAAGCTCGCGCTCTCGCTCGGCGTCCGGGGATCCTGGGAACAGAGCGCAGAGGCCATCCAGCCCCGTCAGACGGGGTCGCGATGGGCCGCCTTCTTGTCGCTGGTGGCCGCGGACCACGGGTCGCTCTGATGGCCAAGCTCCTCCTCCTCTCCATCCTGATCTCGATGATCGCGCTGCCCGCCATCGCCGCGCGGGAAAGGATCCACGCCAAGGCGCTGAAGCGGGCGCTGTTCCTCTTCCTCGCCTTCAACCTGTTCTACCTGCTGTCGATCCGGTACCTGTACATCCGCTTGCTGTGAGGACGTGACGATGATGCCCGGAGCCAAGGACGACGCCGCGCCTGCGGCCGAACAGGAAAACCCCGACCTGTTCGACTACGAGCAGATCCGGAATTACTTGGGATTTGTCTTCGGAGCCGCGCGCCGCCACCCGCTCATCGCCATCGGGCTCTTGATCCTCACCATGGCCGCCACCGTGGGGGGCCTCAAGATTTTGCCGCGCACCTACCACGTGGAGACGCGCCTGTTGGCGCAGCGCAACCAGACCATCGCCGCGCTCAGCAATCCCGGCCGGAGCCTGGGCTGGGATGACGTGCCGCTCCGCGCCGCCACCGAGACGGTGCTGCGGCACGACAACCTGGTCTCGCTGGTGAAGCAGACGGATTTGGTGAAGCGTTGGCCGCAGACGCGCGCGCCGCTGCTGGCGTTCAAGGACCGGACCATGGAATCGCTCCGCGGTCCCATCAACGCCGAGGACCAGCTCGCCGGGCTGGTGGGCTACCTCGGCGCGCAGCTCAAGGTCGCGGTGGGCGACGGCACCGTGTCCATCTCGCTCGACTGGCCGGATGCCGAAACCGCCTTCATGCTGGTGGAGGCGGCGCAGCAGAGCTTCCTGGAGGCGCGGCACGTGGCCGAGATCTCCACCGTCTCCGAGGCCATCTCGCTCTTGGAGGCGCACGCGCTCCGGCTCCGCACGCAGATCGACGGGGCGGTGGAGCAGATCAGCCGTGCCAACGACAGCAAGCCCCAGGAGAAGACGGTGCGCACCCGCGCCGTGCGGCCCACGCGCAGCACGCGGGCGCGCGATCCCGGGTTGAACCCCGAGATCGCCCAGCTCCAGGTCATGTTGGAAGGCAAGCGCCGCGCCATCCGCGACCTGGAGGAGTTCCACGGCAAGCAGCTCTCCGAGCTGCAGGCGCGGCTGGCGGAGCAGAAGAGCATCTATTCCGATCTCCACCCCGCCGTGATCGAAATCCAGCAGCGGATCGACGCGCTGGAGCGGCAGCAGCCCACCCAGCTCACCACCCTGCGCCAGGAAGAGCGGGATCTGGAGAACGAGCTCTCGCTCCGGGGCGCGGCGGTGCCCAAGGATCAGAACGCCGATTCCAGATCGTTCCTCGGACCGCTGCCCGCCCACATCCTCAAATTGGAGCGGGAAGCGCGGGAGATGGAGAGCGACGATCCGGTGGTGGAGCACGCCAAGAGCGAGCTGCAGTTCGCCATGACCAAGTACGGCGCCCTGCTCGACCGCATCGACTCGGCGAAGATGGAGCTGGACACCTCGCGCGCGGCGTTCAAGTACCGCTACAGCATCATCGCCCCCGCGGAGAAGCCGCACGATCCGGTGAAGCCCAAGCCGGCCAGCGTGCTCACCGCCGCCTTCGTCGCCGGCATCGCCCTCGCGCTGCTCGGCGCCACCTGGGCCGACATCCGCCGCGGGCGGGTGGTGGAGCGGTGGCAGGTGGTGCGGCAGCTGCAGCTCGACATCCTGGGCGAAGCGCGGATGCCGTGAAGAGCGTTGCACTGCTGGTCCTCCTCGGCGCGACCGCGGCCGTGGCGGAGCCGCAGGCCAAGGAGCAAGCGCAGCGCGTGTTCGACGCGCCCACCGGCCTCGCCCCGGGCTGGGAAGACCTGGGGTGGGCAAAGCACGAGATCGCGTCCGGCGCGCCGGTCCGCATCGACTTCTCCGGACAGGCGGGGTGGATCCTCTCCAAGCCCGATCTCTCCGGAAGCTTCGTCGCGCTCACCTTCCGCGCGCGAGTCCCTCCCTCGCTCGGCGAATTCCTCGAAGTGCACCTCGACGCGCAGCGCGGAGGCCACTTCCCGCGGGTGCGCGTTCGCGTTCCCCCTGCGGCCGCCAGCGGTATGTCCGAGGTATCGGTATCCATGTCCGACCTCAACCCCCGCGGCATGCTCTTCAACCGCATCGTCTTCCAGGCCTTCCGCGAGGTGGGACACGACGAGGTGCTGCTCGATGCCATCGCGCTCGTCCCGGGCATCCCGGTGCGCCCGCCCCCGCCGACGCGAGCGGTGCGGGTATCCCTCGAGTGCGGCGCCACGGCGCGCCCCATCAGCCCGCTGATCTACGGCGTGGCCCACGGCGACCCCAGCTGGTGGGAGACGGGCACGCCCGTCCGGCGCTGGGGCGGAAACCCCAACACCCGCTACAACTGGGAGAACGGCCATGCCTGGAACGCGGGCAACGACTGGTTCTTCCGCAACGTGAACTACGGCAACCAGCAGGGCGCCGCCTGGGAGACCTTCCTCGAAGAAAACGCCGCGCACGGCGTCCGCAGCGCGCTGACCGTGCCCATGATCGGGTGGGTGGCGAAGGACACCGAGTCGTACTCCTTTCCCGTCTCCGCGCTGGGCCCGCAGCTGAAGGTCGATCCGCAGAATCCCGACGTGGGAGACGGGATGACTCCGGATGGCGGGATGGTGCCCCCGTTGTCGCCCTCGCGCACCAGCGTGGCGGCCCCGCCCGCCTTCATCGCCCGATGGCTCTCCGCCATCCGCGAGCGCGAGAAGAGCGGCGAGAAGAGCGGCTTTCGCAGCGTGGACCAGTACATCCTCGACAACGAGCCTACAGCCTGGAATACGACCCATCGCGACGTGCATCCCGATCCGGTGGGCTACGACGAGCTGCTGGACCGCACCATCCGCTACGGCACCGCGCTGCGGCTGGCCGATCCCTCCGCCACCATCGCGGGCTTCGTGGGCTGGGGCTGGACCTCCTACTTCTTCTCCGCCCGCGATGCGCAGCCGAGCTATGGAGCCCACCTCGATCGCCTCGCCCACGGCGATCAGCCGCTGCTCCCCTGGTGGCTGCGCAGCGTCCGGGATTACGAGAAGAAGGAAGGAATACACCTCGTCGACATCGTCGACGTCCACTACTACCCGCAGGGCGACAACATCGGCATCGGCACGGGCGGGAACATCGACAGCGCCACCGCCGCCCGCCGCATCCGCGCCACGCGCTCGCTCTGGGACCCCAGGTACGTGGACGAGTCGTGGATCCACGAGCCGGTGCGGCTGATCCCGCGGATGCAGGCGTGGGTGCGCGAGAATGCGCCCGGCATGGGCATCTCCATCGGCGAGTGGAACTTCGGCGCCGAGGGCCACATGAGTGGCGGGCTCGCCGCCGCCGAGGCGCTGGGGCGGTTCGGCCAGGGCGGTCTCACTTCGGCGTTCTATTGGACCGCGCCGCCGAAGAGCTCGCCGGCCTTCTGGGCCTTCCGCGCCTACCGCAACTTCGACGGGAAAGGCGGCCGCTTCCTCGACTTCTCGGTGCCCGCGAAGTCCAGCGACGGCCTCACCTCGGTCTTCGCCTCCCGCGACGCCTCCGGGACGCAGATGGTGCTGGTGCTGCTGCAGCTCGACCCGACCATGGGGGCGACCGCGACCATCGACGCCGGCGCGTGTGGCACGGTCACCTCGCGGCGCGGCTTCGAATACATCGGCGACGGCGGCGGATTCTTCTCCGTGCCGCCGCTTTTGCCGCCCGCGCAGGGCGGCCTTCAAGAGAGGCTGCCGCCCTACTCGATCATGGTTCTGGATCTGAAGCTGGATCCGACTCGCCGGTGAAGGCCAGGGTCGCGGGGTCGGCCACGTCCAGGCGCTGCACGGCGTCTGCCTGCACGATCGTCCCGCAGTCCAGGTGCCAGGCATAGATCGCCTTGCGCGCCGCCGACCAGGCGATGCCCGAAGGGGCGAAGGGCATGGCGGGGCCGGCGAACTGCCAGGTGACGCCGCGGTCCGTCGAGAGCAAGAGCCGGTTTCCGCCCACCGAGATCAGCCGGCTCCCCGGCAGCTCGATCATCGCCGTGCCCCCGTTGAAGACCGAGAGCGTCCCAGCGGCGGCGGTCTGCGTCCAGGTCGCTCCGCGGTCGGAGCTGCGGACCACGCCGCCGGTCTCGAGCACCCAGTAGAGGGTCTCGTCCGAGGCGACGAAGGCGCGCGCGGCCACGCCGCCCGCATGGACCGGCGACCAGTTGGCGCCCCCGTCGGTGCTGCGGAAGATGCCGGCTCCGGATGACCCCCAGGTGCCGAGCAGGAAAGCCTGTGCGTTGATCACCAGGGGGAAGGAACTGTTGCCTGCGGTGGCGGGAAGGTTCGCGCCGATGTTGCTCCAGGAGACGCCGCCGTTGGTCGAGAGATGGAGCGTGGCGCTCTGCTCGTGGCCGCCCGCCAGCAGCGTGCCGCGGGCCGGATCGGTGAAGTCCACGCTGATCAGGTCGGAGTGGGACATGGTCAGGGTGGTGCCGAGCTGCACGAAGGTGGTGCCGTTGTCGGTGGTGCGGTAGGCGCCGCCGGCGTTGTACAGCCCCGACTCCCAGAACGTCCCTGGATGCGCGGGATCGTAGACGACCGACGAGGTGCGATTGGTGATCGGGGCCGAGCCGCTGCCCTGCCCCAGCGCGGTCCAGGTGGTAGCTCCGTTGGCGCTGGCCCACAGCCCTTTCTGTGCGATGCCGGCGATCAGCATGTCGCTGTCGGGCCGCGCGGAGAGGAAGCTCATGTTGCCGCACTCCGAGGTCATGGACGCCAGATTCGAGGTGGCGTTGACCCACTGTCCGGAGAAGCCGGCATCGGAGCCGGGTGGCGGGGTGGCGAAACGCGAAGCGCAGGCCCATCCAGCGGCCAGCAACGTGCACAGACAAAAGCGATTCATCGAACGTGCTCCCTTCGGGCGATCGAGGTCACACCGCCCGCGGCGAGCGCGATCAGCGTGGGATACAGCGGCATCGAATATCGGGCAAAGGCGAGGAACGCGGCGTACATGGCGTTGTAGTAGAGGATGACCAGCACCACCGGCATCACCGCCTTGCCTTCGCGGCGCGCGCGCAGGACGCCGGCGAGCGCGAACCCCAGCACCACCAGCGCCATGGCTCCGACCAGAAGCGACCTGGTCCGCGTCTCCACCACGTACCAGAACGTCACCACCTGGATGCCGAACTTGCGGAGGAAGGAGATGGGCTCGCGCAGCACGCGGCGCTTCATCTCCGCGCCCTCGATCCGGTCTTTCTCCGCCTCGGCCTGCGCGCTGTCCATGCCGTCGAGCGAGTCCTCCACCACCCGGCCCCCGCCGGCGAGGTTGAAGTGCCGGAAGCTGGAGCCGTGCTGGCGGAGGATGTGGTCCTCGTACGCGTTCGCCTCCGGATCCCACTTCTCCGCCGTGGAGGAGTGGCCGCCGAAGTCCTGCCGGAGCAGGTAGTACTTGGGCTGCGCGTTCACGTAGCCGCGTAGGAACTCGCCGGGACCGTTGCTGCTGATCCCCACGAACTGGCCGCCGGACACGTGATGATTGCGCAGCGACCAGGGGACCAGCGGAAGCACGAAGGCGACGGCCACCGCCAATGCCGCAACGGCCTGCGCCTTGCGCCCATACGGGGACATGATGGTCGGGCCATACGGGGACATGATGGTCGCGCGCAGCGCGCCTTCGTGTCCCCAGCTGCGTATCCCGCCTTCGTGTCCCCATATACGCGTCCGCCAATGCCAGAGCGCCGCGGCGCCGAAGACCGGCGGGTAAAGGAGCACGATGGGCTTGGTGAGCGTGGCGGCGGCGGCGGTGAGGCCAAAGCGGATCCCGGTGGCCGCTCCCGGCCGCTCCACCAGCGACATTCCCGTATATGCCAGCAGCGCCACGAGGAGCCCCATCAGCGGCTCCACCTCCGTCATGCCCACGTAGCGCATCGACTGCGGAGAAAGCGGGCAGAGAATCCCGGCCAGGAGCGCAGCGCGCCCGCCGAAGAGCCGGCGCGCGATGGTCCAGACCACCACGCAGGTCAGGCCCAGCAGCACGCACTGAAAGGCGATGACGGGCCGGTAGATCGCGCTGTCCGAGCCGCCGCCCCCGCCGAACAGCTTGAGCAGGCCGGCGGCGAGGAAAGGAAAGAGCGGGGCCCTCCGTAGGGTTGGGCCGTGACCAAAAGAAAAGCCGCGCCCCTCGGCCAGGCTGCGGCTCAGGATGCCGAATCCGTTGAGATCGACGGTGGACTCGATCAGGCCCTGCGACCGGTAGAGGACGAAGGCGAAGAGCGCTGCGCAGGCGGTGCCCCAGGCGAACAGTCCCGCGCCGACCCAGCGAGACGAGAGCCGCGAATCCTCAAGCACCCTGCATGCCTCCGGCGGCCAGGGGCGCAACGGCAGGCGCGGAGCCGGGGAAGATCCGGCGCGCGACCCGCGGCCAGGCGCCGGTGGCCACCGCCAGCTTGCCGGCCACGGCCATCGCCGGCGCCACCAGGAAGACTCCCGTCCAGGAGACGAGCCCGATGTCGCCAAAGACCTGGTTCGTATAGATGATCACCGCGGCGATGCAGGACAGCGCCGCCGCGCGCTCGGCCGGGCTCTTGGCCCGCCGGTGGGCGCGCGCGGCCAGGAAAACGGCGACCACCAGCATCACCCAGAGGCCGGAGAAGCCGATCATTCCGGTGAAGGCCCACAGCCCCAGGAGCGCGTTGTGCGGGTGGTAGCGGTAGGCGTGGAAGGTCTCGGAGATGTCGGGCAGCGGCACCGCCTCCAGGTACTCGTGTCCGAAGCCCGGCCCCAGCAACGGATGGGATCCCAGCGTGAAGATGAGGTTGAGGTTCTCGATTTCCCGGTACTCGGTGGAGCTATCGGAGGTGGGATCGATCATCGAGCGGACGGTCTGGACGGGCGCGAAGATCCCCGAGCTCGAGCTCCAACCGGCCACCATGTAGACGAGGATGAGCGGCAGGCCCAGCACCACCGCGCGCGTCAGCGCCCGGACCAGCGGCCGGCGGCGGCAGAAGAGGTAATCGGCGATGGCCACGCCCCCGACTTCCACCCAGACCAGGCGGCGCGTGTTGGCCCACATCGCCGCGAAGAGCACCGGCACGGTCAGCGCCAGCAACAGCAAATTCCGGCGCGTGGTCCGCTCCACGAAGATGGCCAGCACCACCGCGAACGCCGCCGCGAAGAGCATCGAGTCGGCGTGGGTGGTGGCGTACGGGTAGTGCACGTAGGGCGGCGGTGGCTTGACGTTGAAGCGCAGGTAGACGGCAGTGAGACCGCGCACGAGGCCTGCAGCGACAATTATCTTCGCAAGCGCCGCGTGGTCGCGGGGACCGCGCAGGGAAACGTCGCAGAGGAAGAAGAAGACCGGCAGCACCAGGATCTGGTGCACCTGCCAAAGCGACTGCGAGAAATCTCCTCCGTGCGCGAGGCCCCATCCCCAGAGGCCGAAGCTGGCCAGCAGCGAGATCAGGGCGAAGACGCGCATGGGCCGCGCCGTCTCGACGTGGCCCTTGCCGTCGATGGTGGAATGCGTGACGCGCCGAAAGGCCGCGACCAGCAAGAGAAAGGGCACGAGCAGGTCGATGCCGGTGAAGTTCATCGCCTGGATTCCGGTGAGGCGATTGAGGTTGCCGAGCAGCGCAGCCCCCAGCGGCGCCAGCGGCGACTGCCACACCCCGTGCGAGAACCCCTCGTACGGGTTCTCCAGCGTCAGCCCGCAAAAGATGAGCAGGAAGACCGAGTAGCGGAGCGGGATCTTCCACAGCGCATAGAGGAACGCGATCAGCAACACGGGCGCCAGCGCGGCGCCCACGTTGCCGTTGGCAACGATGGCGACTGCGACGGTGCCGAGCGTGATCAGCGCAAGCAGGACGGCGTAGGCCACGCCCCCCGTTCCGGACATTGCTTCCCCCAGCGGAGATGATACCGGACGCTCGAGGGCAGCGGCAAACCTTGCTCAGTGCGAGACGAGCAGGCCGGCTGCGGGACCAGGCCCGGTCAGCGCCCGCAAAAACGCCACGAGATCGCTCTGTTCCAGCGCGGTGAGGCCCAGCGGCGGCAGCTCGCCGGTGCCGGGATAGCCGCCGAAGGGGCTGCCGCGATTGAGGAATGCCACCACGTCTTCCAGGGTCCGCAGCTGGCCTGTGTGCATGAACGAGGGGCGCATCCCCACGCACCGCAAGGTGGGTGTGCGGAACGCGCCTTCGAGATCGCCGCCGGGCAGCGAGAGCCGGCCGTCGTCGCCGTCGCTGAAACGTCCCGAGGCGTTGAGCGGGTCTGCGCGAGCGGTGGCGAGGCCCACCGCCGCACCGCGGTCGCCCGAGTCGGTGAAGGCGCCTCCAGCGACGCCTTCGGGGCGCAGCCCGACGTTGTGGAAGGCCTGGTCGGAGAGGTACGGCCCCGAGTGGCAGCGGATGCACTGGCCCTTGCCGGCGAAGATGGACGCGCCGCGCTGCTCCGCGCGGCTGAGCGCCGTCGCCTCGCCGTGGATGAAGCGATCGAAGCGGCCCGCGCCGCACGAGAGCAGCCGCTGGTAGGCGCCCAGCGCCTTGCCCAGGTTCACCACCATGCGCGTCACCGCCTCCTGATCTCCGGCGGAGAGCCCGTCGTACTCGGCGCCGTCGCCCGGCATCCCGTGGCAGGTGGGCGTGCCGGTCAGGGGACGGTCGCAGCCGGTGGAAGCGGCGTCCAGGGCCGGCAGGCGCGAGAGATCGGGCAGCGGGCCGAACACCGCCTCGTAGTCGGCGCGGTAGCGCGCGGCGATCTGCGCGGCCACGAAGAGCCGCGAGCTGTTCATCTCGGTGGGGTTTTCGATGGGCCCGAAGGGCTGGTTGTAGAGCGTGTCGTGCCTGCCGTCCCACATGAGGAGCATGGTCTGCCCGACGTCGAGCAGCGAGGGCGTGCGGCGCAGGTTCCAGCCGGAGGCGAGCGAGATCTGCTTGCTGGCGGTGCGGTCGTCGAGGAACCCGGAGGCAGGCACGTGGCACCCGGCGCAGCTCACCCTCCCGGTCTGGCCCTTCATTCCCAGCGTCTCGGGGCTGCCGTCGTTGTCGCCGTCGAGCAGGCGGCCCGAGAAGAGCGGGTCCATGAAGAAGCGCTGGCCCAGCAGCGCTGCTCCGGGGTCGTCGGCCCAACGGTTGCTGGAGTCGGCGGGCGGCGGCGGCAGCACCGCGGGCGCGAGCGCCTCCAGGGCGGCGCGCTCCGCGGAGGTGAAGACCGGATCGGGATCAGAAGGCGCCTGGCCGCGGCAGGTGGCCAGGATGCAGAGCGCGAGGGCCGCGCATGCCAGGCGCCCGGTTGCGGTCATTTCGGGTCCGAGGCGCACACCACCGCGTCGTTCCAGGGCGGCGCCGCCACGCCGCTCTTCCAGCCCAACTCGTCGATGTGGCGGCGCGTCTCCAGCTTCATGTGGTTCGAATGGAAGGTGTAGGGAGGATCGGGCACGTCCACGCCCGAATGGTACAGCACGTCGCCCACCGTGACGCTGACAGGCCCCGACGGCATCCGGCCCGCGGGCAGGATGCCGCAGCCCACCGGCTGCCCGTCGATCATCGCGTAGATCCGATCGGTGGAGGCGAAGACGTCCCAGCGCACGCGCCGGTCCACGGCAGACGCTTCACCGATGTTCGGCGTGGGCGGGTTCGGCCGGTTGATCGCGCTCAGATCGTAGAAGTCGGTGACGTAGCGCGGGCATTGGTTGGTCACGCCCCAGGTCCGGTGGTCGCAGAACTGGAGGTCCATCCGGCTGGGCCAGGTGCCGAAGACCTGCACCAGGATGGTGGCGCCGTTGGGCAGGTTGTCTTGCAGCGGCGCGTCGCGGTCGCTGATGAAGAGCTGCGGATAGCGGCGATCCGTCGAGACCGTGTCGATCTCCATGGTGACGTGCAGGAACGACCCGTCCGCCGGCAGGGTGGCCTTCTGCTTCGGCGTCAGTCGGAACTTCGCCTCCAGATCGGCAGAGCCGTCCGCCCAGGCCACCCAGAACTCGTTGAACATCACGCCCATCGAGAGCGGCACGAAGTCGATGCGGTAGAAGGTGACGTCGTACTTGGGCGACGTGAAGCGCTTGGCCGCGAAGTCCGAGTTGAACGGCACCTCCGTGAAGGGGCCGGGGTCGGTCTCGAATCCGTCGCGGTAGTCCAGCGTGGCGTCCGGCGGGGCCGGCGTGAGGTCGACGATCGATCTAGCGATGGCCCGCGGCCGCGGCGCGCCGTCGTGCTGGCCGTTGACGAAGACCTCGCGGTTGGCATCGGTCGCGCGCAGGTCGGCGAGCGAGAAGAACGGCTGGTGCGGAGCGGGCGGATTCGGCACCGAAGTGGCCGCGAGGAAGCCTTGGAACGGGCAGCCCTGATCCAGCGCCTCGATCACCAGCTTGGTGGGGCCGGTGAGCCCCGTCCACTGCAGCCTGGTGGCCGGCGTGTTGCCCTGGTGCCAGGCGCGCTGGAACCGGGCATCGCCCGCCATCAGCTCGTCGTGGAAGTTGCCGCAGATGGTGTAGTAGACGCGCTTGAGCGGCACGGCGCCGGCGGTTGCGGTCTTGAGCGCCAGGAAGGCCGGCGTGGCCCCCGCGCCGCGCGAGGTCTTCTCCGGCCCGTCGGCAAAGTAGAGGCGGGGCTTGCCGAAGTCGTTGGACAGCGCCGTGTAGATCTGGACGGTGCCGGTCG
>DASRTX010000323.1:0-3777 GCA_035655715.1 Myxococcales bacterium
ACCATGTTCACGCCCGGGCCCTTGCGGTCCATCACCTCGTAGGCGGGGTCGCGGAAGCCGAACAGGTTCTTGAAGAAGTGCCTGGCCAGCACGCCCATGCCCTTGACGGCCTCGCGCAGGTAGAAGCGCTCGCCGAAGCTGAGATCGGACTGCGGCCCGGGGCTCGCGCGCTCGTCGTGGGGTTTGTTGGCGTCCATGATCAGTGCACCGCCGCGGTGGAGGAGTGGCTGCCGGGCTCGGCGCTGGCAGGCGCGCGCGCGGACAGCGCGAGGAAGAAGAGGATGGCAATCCACTCGGCGATGCCCATCCAGGCCAGGCCCTCGCGGCCGCCCCAGAGGAAGACGCCGGCGGTGATGGCCACGTTGGCCAGCGAGACGGGCAGCATCATCTTCCAGCCCAGCCGCATGATCTGGTCGTAGCGGAAGCGCGGGAAGGCCCAGCGGGCCACGAACATCACCCAGATCACCGCCAGCATCTTCAGGAGGAAGCTGAAGACCTGGAAGACCGCCAGCCAGGCCAGGCCGCCGGCGCCCAGCCAGCCGTCGGTGACGCGCAGGATGGTGGGCTCCAGCCAGGGCACGTGGTAGGCGCCGAGGAAGATGGCGGCGACGATGCCGGAGATGACCACCGTCTCGACGTACTCGGCGATGAGGAACATGCCGCTCTTGAGGCCGGAGTACTCGAGGAAGTAGCCGATGATCTCGCTGTCTCCTTCGGGCGTGTCGAAGGGGGCGCGCTTGATCTCGGCCTGCGCGGCCACCAGGAAGAGGATCATCCCCACCGGCTGGAAGAGCCCGCCCCAGGCCGGCAGCCAGCCGAAGAGCAGCGAGTCGTCGTGCACCAGCAGATCGCCGGCGCTGGCAGCGGCGGTGGAGGCGCTGCGCAGGGCGTGCTCGAGCATGCCCTGCTGCGTGGCCATGACGTCCAGCCGCAGCGTGCCGAAGACGATGAACGCGCCCACCAGCGTGAGGCCCAGCGTCACTTCGTAGCTGACCAACTGGGCCGAGGCGCGCAGGCCGCCCAGCAGCGCCAGCTTGTTGTTCGACGTCCAGCCCGCCAGCGCGGTGCCGAACACGGCGATGGAGGCCAGCGCGAAGACGTAGAGGATGCCCCAATCGACCTTGGCGACCTGGAGCTGCATGCGCGCGCCCCAGAACGTCAGCTCGGGGCTCACCGGCACCACCGCGAAGAGCATGAAGGCGGGCGCGAAGGCCAGCAGCGGGGCCAGGTTGAAGAGGAACTTGTTCCCCACCGCGCCCTCGGGGATGAAGTCCTCCTTGAAGAGCATCTTGAGGACGTCGGCCACGATGTGCGGCACGCCCTTGAGCGGCATTTTGGAGAGCCCGGGGATGGGCAGCCGCGCCCGGTTGGGGCCCACGCGGTCCTGCATGAGGGCAGACCACTTGCGGTCGGCCATCGTGAGCAGCGTGGCGGTGATCATCACCAGGATCAGGATGAGCGAGAGGATGGTGCCCAGCGCCGGCGCAAGGCCCCAGCTCCACGGCAGCTGGTCGCCGATCCAGATGATCAAGCGCGTGAGCGCCAGGAAGACCCAGGAGAGCGCCAGCAGGAAGGCGATGAACGCGCCCCAACCCGCGATGCTGCCGGCCAGCCAGCGCCCGTAGGCGGGCTTGACGACGGCAACCGGACCGAAGTCTTCGGAGGCGAGGCGTGCGACCGGAGTGCCCATCAGCGCGAACCTCCCGACGCCTCGTCGCCCACCTTCATCCCGGGCGGCGTGGTCTGCGGCCCGCGGACGGAGTGCGCGGCGGGCGAGGGCCGCGGCGCGCGCGCAGGCCAGTCGCGCGGCAGCAGCTCTTCCAGCACCATGCCGTCCTCGCTGAGCGCGTCGAAGCTGAGGCCTTGGAGGTGCGGCGACTTCTGCGCCAGCGCCGCGAACGCCTCGGCAGCGTTGCCGGGCCCGGCGCCGCCCAGGCCGCCCAGGATGCGCGAGGCCCAGGACCAACCCGCCGCGGCGTCCGCGCGCTGTGCAGCCACCGACGCCCAGGTGCGCTGCAGGCGGCCGTACCAGTTCACCAGCGTGCCTTCCTGCTCGTAGACGCTCTGGCAGGGCAGCGCCACGTCGGCCAGCGCGGAGACGGCGCTCTCGTTCTGCGCCACCGCGATGAACAGCTCGGTGCCCTGCAGGCTGTTGGCGGAGAGCCCGTCGGTGCGCATGGCGATGAGCCCCTTGAGTCGGCCCACCGACTCCTCCAGCTTGACGCCGAAGGCCTGCGCCACCAGCCGCAGGCCGTTGGTGTTGGGGTTCTTGTCGGCGCGGATGAGGAAATCGTCCGAGTCCCCGGGAGGCACGCCGCCGGTGGAGTACCGCTGCGCGCCGAGGTGCGCGCCCAGCTGGAACGCCGCCACCGCCTCCTCGTTGGTGCACTGCGCGCTGACGTAGATGCCCACCCCGCCCTGCCCTTGCAGCGGCTTGAGCAGCTCCACCGCCTTCTCGATGGCCAGCCGCGGCCCCACCGACTCCGCGCCGTCTCCGCGCCCGATGCGCGCCCACTCCAGCCGCCTCTCGTTGCTGGCGTGGTAGCTGAGCCTGCCTGCGTCGCACATCCAGACCTGGTTCACCTCTTCGTTGCGGCGCGGGAGCAGGCGATAGATCACCTCGCCGCGCGACTCGGCGTAGACGTTGCAACCGTTGGCGCAGCCGGTGCACACGGTGGGGCTCTTGTTGACGAACCAGACGCGCGACTGGAAGCGGAAGTCGCGGTTGAGCAGCGCGCCCACCGGGCAGATGTCCACCGTGTTGCCGCTGTACTTCGAATCCAGCGGCTGGCCGGGGAAGG
The DNA here is from genome assembly GCA_035655715.1 of Myxococcales bacterium. Lineage (GTDB taxonomy): Bacteria > Myxococcota > Myxococcia > Myxococcales > 40CM-4-68-19 > 40CM-4-68-19. Next base: position 2,802 of record DASRTX010000323.1, read on the forward strand.
TGCTGATCAAGGAGTGCGAGCCGCGCTGCACCACCGCCAGCTGCGGCTCCTTGGCCACCTCGTCCATGAAGCGGACGCAGCGCGTGCACATGATGCAGCGCTCGGCGTCGTAGACCACCAGCGGCCCGAAGATCTCGCGCTTGGGCTTGTTCAGCTTGTAGGTGCGGATGCGCGAGGGCTGGTGGTCGTACTCCATGTAGTAGTCCTGGAGCTTGCACTCGCCGCTCTGATCGCAGATGGCGCAGTCCACCGGGTGGTTGATGAGGTGGAACTCCATGCAGCCGCGCTGGTTGTCCCTCACCGCCGGGGAGTTGGTGGTGATCTTCAGGCCCTCCTTGACCCGGACCTGGCAGCCTGGCACCAGGCGGCCCGGAGCGTCGCTGGTCTCCACCAGGCACATGCGGCACTGGCCGGCGATGGAGAGCCGCGGGTGGTAGCAGAAGTAGGGGATGGCCACGCCGATGCGCCGCGCCGCCTCGATGAGGTTGTCGCGCGAGTCGGCTTCGACTTCGGTGCCGTCGACGACGACCTTCACCATCTTCGGCGGCGCCGGGATGGCGGCCTGCCCCTTGGCGGCTCCCATCTGTCCGCCGGCGGTGTTGACCGCACCGGAGGCCGACGGGTCTCCCGGCGGCCGGGCCGGAGCCGGAGGCGGAGGCATGTGATCGGTCATTGCTCCACCTCGCCGCCGATCATGTTGATCGAATCGAAGATGGGGATCAGGTCTGCCACCGCGTGCCCCTTGATCAGCCGCGCCAGCGCCGAGAGGATGGGGAACCCCGGCGCCCGCACCTGAATGGCGTAGGGCTTGCCCTTGCCGTTGGAGACGATGTGGAAGCCCAGCTCGCCGTTGGCGCCCTCGGTATAGACGTAGACCTCGCCGGCCGGCACCTGGATGCCTTCCATGATCAGCTTGAAGTGCGCCATCACGCCCTCGATGGAGCCGAAGACGTCCTTCTTGGGCGGCAGCGCGTAG
>DASRTX010000324.1:0-2529 GCA_035655715.1 Myxococcales bacterium
CCGCGGGTGGTAGCAGAAGTAGGGGATGGCCACGCCGATGCGCCGCGCCGCCTCGATGAGGTTGTCGCGCGAGTCGGCTTCGACTTCGGTGCCGTCGACGACGACCTTCACCATCTTCGGCGGCGCAGGGATGGCGGCCTGCCCCTTGGCGGCGCCGGGCTGTCCGCCGGCGGTGTTGACCGCACCGGAGGCCGACGGGTCCCCCGGCGGCCGGGCCGGAGCCGAAGGCGGAGGCATGTGATCGGTCATTGCTCGACCTCGCCGCCGATCATGTTGATGGAGTCGAAGATGGGGATCAGGTCTGCCACCGCGTGCCCTTTGATCAGCCGCGCCAGCGCCGAGAGGATGGGGAACCCCGGCGCCCGCACCTGGATGGCGTAGGGCTTGCCCTTGCCGTTGGAGACGATGTGGAAGCCCAGTTCGCCGTTGGCGCCCTCGGTATAGACGTAGACCTCGCCGGCCGGCACCTGGATGCCTTCCATGATCAGCTTGAAGTGCGCCATCACGCCCTCGATGGAGCCGAAGACGTCCTTCTTGGGCGGCAGCGCGTAGCGCCAGTCGTCGCCGATGATGGGCCCGGGCGGCATCTGCGCGAGGCACTGCTGGACGATCTTGTGCGACTGGCGGATCTCCTCCAATCGCAGCACGTACCGGTCGTAGGTGTCGCCGCGCGATCCCAGCGGGATCTCGAAGTCCATCCGGTCATACACGGAGTAGGGGTGCGCCTTGCGGACGTCGTAGTTCACTCCGCAGGCGCGCAGGCAGGGACCGGTGAAGCCCCAGTCGATGGCCTCCTCGCCGGAGATCACGCCGATGCCGCGCGTGCGGTCCACGAAGATGCGGTTGCGGGTGAGCAGCGTGTCGATCTCGTTGGTCAGCTCCAGCACGCGCGGGAGGCAGTCGCGCAGCCGCTGCTCCCAGCCCGGCGGCATGTCGGTGGCCACGCCGCTGATGCGCGTCCAGCTCACCGTCACGCGCGCGCCGGTCAGCTCGGCGATGCGGTCCCAGAGCAGCTCGCGGGCCTCGATGGCGTAGAGGAAGACGGTGTACGCGCCGAGCTCCAGCCCGATGGCGCCCACGCAGGTGAGGTGATCGCAGATGCGCGAGATCTCGCCGCCCAGGACGCGCAGGTACTCGGCGCGCTCGGTGGGCTTGATGCCGATGAGCTTCTCGACGCCCATGATGTAGCCGGTGTTGTTGAGGATGGGCGAGACGTAGTTCAGCCGATCCGTGTAGGGCAGCACCTGGTGCCAGGTGGAGTTCTCGGAGGACTTGGAGAACCCGCGGTGGAGAAAGCCGATCTCCGGGATGGCCTCGACGATGGTCTCGCCGTCGAGCGTGACCACCAGCCGCACCGTGCCGTGCATGGCCGGGTGCGAGGGGCCCAGGTTCACCGTCATCAACGACGAGGGCAGCTCGGCGTCGAGCGAGAGCGGGTCGTGCGCGTGCGGGTCGAGCACTTGCTCAGTCATAGGTATTCGGATCCACGTTCTGCCGGCCGACGTGCGTCTGGCTCATGGGCACGCCCGCGCCGCCCGGGCCGGGCCCGGGGCCGCGGATGAGATCGGGAAAGTCCAGCTCCTGCACCAGCGGCTGCCGCTTGCGCACCGGGTAGTCCTTGCGCAGCGGGAAGCCCTGGAACTCCGGGTACATGAGCAGGCGCTGGAGGTTCGGGTGCCCTGTGAACTCGATGCCGAACATGTCGTAGACGTAGCGCTCCCACCAGTCGGCGGTGCGGTACAGCGACGTGATGGTGGGGACCTTGAGGTCGTCGCTGCGCACGTCCAGCCGTACGCGCAGCGAGTGCTTGCGGGTGATGGAGTAGAGATTGTAGGCCACGTAGAAGCGCGGCTCGACCCTGGGCTTGTTCTGCACCGCGTACGCTGGCGCCTCGTTGGAGGCCAACGCGCCGCCGCCGGTCATTTCGGTGCGCCAGGTGAGCAGATCGACGCCCACGATGTCGCGCAGGAGCTTCATGTCGCAGGCGGCGTCGTTGCGCAGGTACGAGACGATCTCCACCAGCTGCTCGCGGCGGACGTTCACCACCTCGTCGCCGCGGTGCGAGCTGCCCGCCGTGTCCGGGAACTTCTCCCGCACGAGATCGATGAGCGCTTGCGACATGGTTACTTTCCCAGGAGCTTGCCGAGGAAGCTCCGTCGTTTGCCTGCGAGGGACTGCATGTCCACGTCCGGCGCCTTCTCCAGCGTGGCGGCGCGGTGGCGCTGGGACTGGATCTTCGATTGGAGGATCTTGAGGCCGTCGAGCACCTGCTCGGGGCGCGGGGGGCAACCGGGCACGTAGACGTCCACCGGGATGACGCGGTCGGCGCCCTGCACGGTGGCGTAGTTGTCGTAGAAGCCGCCCGAGCTGGCGCAGACGCCGAAGGCCATCACCCACTTGGGCCCGGCCATCTGGTCGAAGACGCGCTTGAGCACCGGCGACTGCTTCACATTGACGGTGCCCACGATCATCAGCAGATCCGCCTGGCGCGGCGAGAAGCGGGGGAACTCGGCGCCGAAGCGGGAGATG